>JALHDK010000433.1 GCA_022838965.1 Actinomycetales bacterium
CAGGGGCGGCGAGGCGGCGGTCGTCGATCTCACCCCCGGGGCGCAGATGCTCGGGGAGTACACCTTCGGCTACTCCATCGTGCCCTTCGCGGGCGATCTGCTCACCAGCTACGCCCCGCGGCAGGCCCATCAGGCTCGTGTGCCGCTGGAGACGATCCAGACCGACAGCCACGAGGGAGATATCGAGGACGGCTGGAGCCTCCTCTCCCTCGCGCCCGAGTGTCTCATCCATACGGCGACGAAGCGCTCGCCCGGCGGCGAGCACCTCGTCGTGCGCTGCTTCAATCCCCGGGAGACCGCCGTCGACGGCGAGCTGCGGATCAGCGCCTCCATACGCGCGGCCTGGACCGGGGATCTGATGGAGAAGCCGGTCGAGGAGCTGGGCGTCGAGGAGGGCGTGGTGCGGTTCACCGCCGGACCGAAGCGGATCGTGACGCTCCTGCTGGCCCTCGGCGAGTAGCCGAGAGAGGATGCTGCGGTGCCACTGGATGACCTTCGGAAGCAGATCAACGAACTAGATGAGCAGATCGTCCGGCTACTCGACCAGCGCGCGCGCGTAAGCCTCCGGGTGGCCGAGGAGAAGCGCATGGCGGGCGAACCCTCGGTCGTCTACTACCGCCCCGAGCGGGAGCGCGAGGTGCTCGAACGCGTCGCGCGCGCCAACCCCGGCGCGCTGCCGACTGAGTCGCTGAGGGCCATCTACCGGGAGATCATCTCCGCTTCGAGGGAACTCCAGAGGCACCACATCGTGGCGTACTTCGGCGCGCCGGCGAGCTTCACCCATGCGGCGGCGCTCCGGCACTTCGGCCGCCAATGCCAGTTCACGCCCATCGGAGACATCCAGGGGATCTTCTCCGCCGTGGAACGCGGCGCCGCCCACTTCGGCGTCGTCCCCATCGAGAACTCGACCGAGGGCATCATCCCCGCGACCCTCGACCAGTTCATCAACTCGCCCGTGCGGATCGTCGCCGAGGCCTACATGGAAGTCCACCACAACATCATGGCGACGTGTCCGCTGGTCGAGGTGCGCACCGTCTACAGCCACCCGCAGCCGCTGGCCCAGTGCCAAGGGTGGATACACCGCATGTTGCCCGAGGTCAAACTCGTCGAGGTCAGCTCCACCCCCATCGGGGCCCAGATGGCCCGGGATGATCCCTCGGGAGCGGCCATCGGCACCAAGCTCGCCGCCGATCTCTTCGGCCTCGCCATCCTCGAGGAGCGGATCGAGGACTACGCCATCA
>JALHDK010000434.1 GCA_022838965.1 Actinomycetales bacterium
TGCCCAGCAGGATGGCGGTGGCCAGCCGCAGGACCATGTCGGAGAACAGGGCGTCGGTGTCGACCTCGTCCATCACCCCGGTCATCTCCAGCAGCACGAAGCCGTGCAGCGCCGGATAGTCCCAGTCGAGCCGCTCGAGGGCAGGGTCATCGACACCCAGCACTGAGATGTGCTCGCCCTCCAGCACCGTCACCTCCACGCCGCCGAAGACGCGGAAGGGCGCGAAGCGCGCGTTCAGCTCCGCCAGCCGCTCGGGCGGCGCCAGTCTGTCGTGGTCGGTCAGCACAACGGCGTCGAGGCCCGCCGCGATAGCGGCCTCGATCATCGCCAGCTCGGGCGACTTGCCGCAGCCCGAGCGTTCCTGTGTGTGCACGTGTAGGTCAATCCGCAAGACACTCGCCTCCTGGGTAGGTTGGTTTCCGGGGCGAGTATAGCCGCCTGTGGTAGCGAGGCAACCCCCGATCGGACATCCCTTGCGAGGGTTTCTCCGGCTTCCGAGCCGCACCCTCGCAAGGGTTCTGGGTCTGACACACGCGCCTCGTGCCGCTCACCGGAACCCCTCGCAGGGTGCGGAAACCCTGCGAGGGGAGCCTAGAATCCGAGCATCGTCAGCCAGGCGTGGAAGGACTCGATCCAGGTGTCGCTGGGCAAACCCTTACGGTTCATGCCGAAGCCGTGCCCACCCCGCGCGTAGAGGTGCAGCTCTACCTCCCGGCCCGCGTCGCGCCACCGGTTGGCCATCTCCAGACTGCGCGGCGCGAGCCCGTCGTCGTTGACCACGGCGATGAACAGCGGCGGGGCATCCTCCGGCACCTCGCCCGGGGCGCCGGCGCCATAGATCGGCGCGGCGAAGTCGGGCCGGCTCCCGGCATCGTAGTGCAGCGTGGCGAGCGACGTGACGGTCCCACCAGCGGAGAAGCCCATGATGCCCACACGATGCGGATCGATGGCCCACTCGGTCGCGTGCGCACGCACCACCCGGATCGCCTGGAGTGCATCGGCCCGGATCAGGGGAGCCACGGGCGCCAGCCACGACTCGTGGTCGCTCACGCGCATGCGGGCGTGCATGTCCGCCGGGAAGGTGTCGTCAGTGGCGATCAGGCGGTACTTGAGGACGAACGCGGCGATGCCGCGTGCCGCCAGCCAGCGGGCCAGGGTGCGCATGTCGTCGTCGGTGCAGCCGGGAAAGGCGCTGAGCAGGTAGGGCACCACGTACTGTTCCTTGCCCGCCGCCGTGGAA
>JALHDK010000435.1 GCA_022838965.1 Actinomycetales bacterium
GCTGAAGGGATCGACCGTGCCCTCCGTCGCCTGAACGCCGGGCACGTCGATCCGTCCACCGAAAACGACCCTTTCACCGTCGATCCGCGCACCCTCGGCGCCCTTGATCTCTCCGCCCATCACCACGGCATCGCCACGTACGACGGCCTTGCGACCGAGGCTGGCCCTCCCTCCCATGATGACCAGGTCGCCAGCGACCTCGCCATCTATGATCGCCTCGCCACCCCAGATGACGACATCGCCTGCGCGCGCGCCTTCCTCGAGAGTCGCCCGGCCCCCGAAGACCATGACCTGCTCGACCTCTTCGCCACTAGAGATGGTGGCCGAGCTTCCCATGATCGGGGCGAGGGAGCGTTGCCGGTAGGACCCGTCGGCAGCTGGCTCGACGGCGGGCGACTCGGACTCGGAGGTTCCTTCCGTGGCTTCGGCCGTGGGCGGCAACGCTTCCGACTCAGCCCCCTTGGCGCTGGCTAACGGCGGCGCACTGCCCGCGTGTACGGGCCTCGGAAGCCGCAGCTTTGCCCCCCGGACCACCGCTCCGGGCTCGATCCGGAGCGGCTCCGCGGCCTCAGAGGTCACCTGCAGGATGCCTCCGCGCACCTCTGCCGAGTCGGTCAGTGTGACGCTGGACCCCAGGGCTAGGATGGAGCCCTCAACCACGCCCTCCACAACCACGTCTCCCCACGTGACGACGAGGTCGCCTTTCACCACGGCATCCGGCTCTACCGTGTACTTCACGGCCTCGCGGTAGACCGACCCCGGCTCTGGGGTGACCTCTCCGTTGACGCCGTAGAACGCCTTCACCGCGCTAGCGAGCCACTCGCCCGGCAACTCCAACACGTCGCCCCGCGCACGTGCCCCGCCGTCGCGCACGAAAACCCCTCCGACGACCGCCACAGGGCCACCAACCTCGACGCCCTCGGCGAGAGTCAGCGTGCCGCCCAGCACCGCGACACCGCCCTCGGCATCCTCGGTGAGCCGGACATCGCCATTGGCCACCGCGAGGGCCACGGGGCCCTCTTCCTGCTCGAAGACCCCGGGAGCGAGAAGAGCACTCCGGTTGCTGGACGTGATCTCCACGGCCCAGGCGCTCGCCGCAGGCAGGCTCAGAGCGATCAGAGCGACCCCAGCGATGAGTGTGAGTGGACTGCGCGTGCTACGGCGATTCATGATCACCCGCTCCTCGTCGTGCGGCGATGCGGTAGGCGCAGAGCTTGCCCACGGCGGCCGTTCCCAGG
>JALHDK010000436.1 GCA_022838965.1 Actinomycetales bacterium
GGTGCTGACGGCGTCCCGCGTGGCGACGGCGTTCTGGGTGGTGACGGCGTCCCGCGCGGCGAGGGCGTCCTCCGCCGCGAGGGCGTTCACCGCCGCCACGGCGGCGGCGTGCTCCGCAATCTCCTCGTGCGCCTCGCGGACCTCCTTCCTGGCGTTCCGCTTCGCGGCGGCGAGGGCTTCGGGGGTCATCGTGGTGGCGAGTCGCTGCCGCTGGACCTCTACGTCCCACTGCGGTGTCGGCCACTCGAGTTGGAGCGCGGCAAGCGCCTGGGCGAGGAGTTCGGTGACGGCGAGGCGCGCGTACCACTTCCTGTCCGCCGGGATGACGTACCACGGAGCCCGCGGGGTGGAGGTCCGGGCCAGCATGTCCGCGTATGCGGCCTGGTAGTCGTCCCACCTGGCGCGGGTGTCCACGTCGTTGGGGTTGAACTTCCAGTTCTTGTCGGGACGATCCAGTCGTTCCATGAGTCGGAGGCCCTGCTCATCCCGGGACACCATGAGGGCCACCTTGACGATGGTTGTCCCCCGGTCCAGGACCTGCTGCTCGAACCGGTTGATCTCCGCGAACCGCTTCTCCCAGTCGACGTCGGCGAGCTTCTCGACCCGGACCACCAGAACATCCTCGTAGTGCGAGCGGTCGAAGATGCCGATCTTCCCGGGTTCCGGCAGCGCGCGGCGGATGCGCCACAGGTAGTGGTGCTTCCGCTCCTCGGCGGTGGGGACGCCGAAGGAGCGGATCGCCAGGCCCTGTGGGTCCATCATGCCGGCGACGTGGCGGATGATCCCGCCCTTGCCGGCGGTGTCCAGGCCCTGGACCACGAGCAGGACGGATTCGCGCCCCCCCGCACGGGCGTGGGCGAAGAGGCGCTCCTGCATCTCGGCGAGCAGCTCGCCGCGGGCCTGGCGGAATGCGTCCGCGGCGTCGTCGTCGAACTCCCACCCGGGCGTGGCGGCGCGGTCGAAGGTCGCGAGGTCGAAGTCCGGACCCACTCGAAGCAGGTCACCCGGGTCGGTCGCCCAGCCGGTCGACGGCGGGGTGTCGTTGCTCATGGATGCTCTCCCTTCCACGGGAAAGCTAACCGATGGTGGCGAATCCCACATCCGCAATGAGTGGCACCGGGGGGCGGCCGGTCGACGACGCGTGGTCCCGGGGGGGCGGCGGGTCGACGACGCGTGGTGCCCGGGGGCGGCGGGTCGACGACGAGTGGCACCTGGGGGTGCGGGTCGACGACGAGTGG
>JALHDK010000437.1 GCA_022838965.1 Actinomycetales bacterium
TTCTCGGTGATGTAGAGGGTCTGGCCATCCGGCGAGACCGCGACACAGAGGGGGGACGCGTAGCCCGCATCGCCCGGGTCCCGCGCCACAGCAGGACGCGCTGCTCCCGGAAGGAGCGTTGTCACGAATAGCGCTGCCGCCGCTGCCGCGGCGAACACCACATAGCGTCTGGTCATCGAAAAGCCTGCCTTCCTGCTCGGCGCCGAGATGGCCGGGCGGGCAGCGCCACACGAACGAGGCGCGCCCCTCCCGTGAGGGACCCCATTCGCCAAAACCCGCCGCGAGCCTTGTCCCTGAGGACATCTCGTGCCGACCGGGAAGGGAGGTTTCCCCGGCTCGCCGGCGCAATAGCCTGAACCTACAACCGAGTCGCTCCGCTCGCGGGAGCGACCGTCCTGTTGGAGGCTATAC
Source organism: Actinomycetales bacterium (assembly GCA_022838965.1). The sequence goes on from JALHDK010000437.1 coordinate 412, forward strand.
CCCATGTCCCGTGTTACCGAGGAGCCCACCGTCACCCGCTGCGCCTCCGAGGGGGTTAGCTGGCTGGAGACAGGCCGTCCGGGCCTGACGGAGCTGCACGCGACCGCCGCGCCGTCGAGTACGCTCGATCTGTCGCCCGTCGAGCAGGCGCGCCAAGCCTACCTCGCCCTGACGCGGTGGGCGTCCGAGCGCGGCGCGATCATCGTTGCCGAGCGGGTGTTCTGCACCCTCGCCCATGCGAACGCCATCGCCGCCGCTCGGTCCGAGTGCTGCCTGCCCGGCGCGGGCAGTTGGCCCGTGACCTACCTCGAGGGCGGCCCCGTGATCGGCGAGGGCTTGGCCGGGGTGCAGATCACGGCGGTCGCGAACGCGGCGACGCGGCCCGTCAAGACGGCCGAGGGCATCGAGGGGGTGCGGGTCACCATCGGGGGCATGGACCTGCTCTACCTGGCGGGCATGGCCATCCGGGACGCTGGCGAGGGGCTTGCCGAGGCGACCTACGGGATGTTCCACAAGGCTTCGACTGCCCTCGATGCCCTGGGCGCCGGCTATGCCGATGTGGTCCGCACCTGGATCTACCTGAGGGACATTCTGTCCTGGTACGACGAGTTCAACGAGGGCCGCACCCGCTTCTACCGCGGCCTCGTGCCGCCCCATGCCGATCACCCCTGGCCGCCCGCGAGCACGGGGATCGAGGTGTCGCCTCAAGGCGACGCCTGGGGCGCCATGGACCTCCTGGCCGTCACCGGACCCGGCAGGTCTGAGACGACTATCGAGGCGATCCAGAGTCCCGCGCAGCGCTCACCCGAAGTCTACG
>JALHDK010000438.1 GCA_022838965.1 Actinomycetales bacterium
CGACCGCGCGTCCAGCCCCCCGCGCCCCGGGCGCCCGGGTCACCGCCAGCCGTAGTCGAGGGCGCCATGGGCGCCGTAGGCGGAGCCGTAATCCGCGCAATAGCCGGACGGAAGCCCCGACCCGGACGGCTGGAAGTTCACGCGCACCAAGAAGCCGTCGGCGCCATCCCCGTACCCGATGGTCAATTTCGGCCGCCTCGATGCGGTGCCGTATTCGCTGCTCCCGAAGTAGTGGTACGTCTCCCCGCCGCTCAGTGGCCTGAGCAGGACGCCGTGGTTCGGCTCCCCGTCCTCGACCCACGCCCTCACCACCGCGGTCGCGTCAAGCGCCACCCACCCGTTCGACATCCCTGCGGGAAGCGACACCAGGTCTATGATCCCGTTCGGGCCGTTGCCGTAATCGGTCGTACCGTCGTAATCACCGCCGCCGGCGCCCCACGCGGTCGATCCGTCGCACGTCCCCCAGGTCGCGCCGTCCGGGACGTACGAAGGCGGCGGCCAGAAGTCATCCCCCGTCCCCTCCACCCACTCCCTCGTCACGCGGTAGAGCGCCACTTCCATCGCGCTCGCCGCGTCCCCACCGTGCCGGTAGAGCTCGATGGTTGCGCTCTCCACGGCGACGCCCATCGGGAGCGCCGAAAGGTCCCACCGCAGGAGGATCCGGCGGCGCTCCGCCGCCTCGAAAAACGTCTCCAGCGTCCCGTACCCCCCCAGGTTGGCGTTCGCGTTCGCGTCGGCGGCGACGATCACGTCCGCCGTCCCCCCGTACGAGGGCGACGGCGAAACGCCGTCCTGGAACACCATCGCGCCCGAGCCGGCCGTGTGCGTGGCCGTCGGCGTGGCCGTGGCGCCCGTGGGAGTTGCGGTGGGGGTCGGCGTCCGCGTAGGAGTCCGCGTGGGTGTCCGCGTAGGAGTCCGCGTGGGGGTGCGCGTCGGCGTCGGAGACACCTGGCCGGTCGGCGTCGTCGTCGGCGTCGGCGTCGGGCCCGACCCGGGCGACCCGTGCTCGTCGGCGCCGATGTCGGGCAGGCCGTCCGAAATGATGCCGCAGTCAATATCCGATATCCGGTCGGCCGTGGCGGTCCCCCCATTGACGGGCGGGATCAATCCCGAGGAGAGGTGCAGGTCCCCCGCCGCCGCGCCGACGAACCAACCGGCCGCCGCCCCGGTGTTGTTCGTCACGACCGTCGGGTTGTTCTCCCCGAAACGGTTGAGGAAGAAC
>JALHDK010000439.1 GCA_022838965.1 Actinomycetales bacterium
TCCAGGCTGACCCAGCGCATCCGCGTGCAGGAGGGCTTGGCGTACGTCGTTGGCGCGCAGGGGAACTCGAACGTGGGCTACCCAGGGCAGCAGGCGATGGTCGCACTCGTGGACGCCCAGTCGGCGGCTCGCGCCTGCCAGATCATGGCGGAAGAGCTGACCGCAATCAGCACGACCCCGCCCTCTCCCGAGGAGACGCAGCGGGCCAAGCAGGGCCTCTTCGGGACCTGGGTTGGCTTCTTCGAGAGCCCATCCTCGATCGCCCGGGACTACGCTGCCCTCCTGCTGGACGAGATGCCACTCGACTTCTACATCACGTGGTACGAGAAGACGGAGCAGCCCGAGCCAGAGGTGGTCATGGAGGTTGTGGCACGGCGAGCGCCCGCGAGCGAGATCCGATGGGTGATCGCGGGGCCGGCGGACATGCTGACCGCGGAGCCGGGTGAAGGGCCGAGCCTAGCGGATCTCGGGCCGGTTACCGTGATTAGGCCTGGCGACCCCACGGGCCCGGTAGCACTACCGGAGTAGAACCGCGCGCGGGGCGGGTCCCGCGAGGCCCGCCCCGCTGCCCGTCTAGACCAACCTTCCGGGCGCCAGCACACCAGCGGGATCGAAGACCCCTCCGAGTCCTCGGATGAGCGGATCCGACGGCCGAGTGGCATAGTACGCGGCTCGGAGACCTGGGTCGGCGCGAAGGTCCAGAATCCAACCGCCGAGGGCATTCAGATCGCTGTGCAGAGCCTCGAGTAGGGCCGCAGTCGCCTGTTGCGCCTCCACCAGGAGGTAGCCGGCTCCCACGTCCGCGTGCACGAGCTTCGCGCCCAGGTGCTCCCCCGCGAGGGCCAGAGCGGACCCCTCGAGGGTCGGCGCAACGGCGAGTTCCACCAGTGTCCCCGTCCATGGATAGGCGTCCTCGGGTGCCGCGTCCTCGATGAGATCGGCCGAGCCCCGCCCTCCCAGGACGGCCATCGCGTCGGCGGCGAGTCGACGTGTCGCCGCGGGGAGGCCTGCGAATGTCAGGTCCACCCGAGCCGGACCTGGGCCGGAGACCCGAAGCTCTAGGGGCTCCAGAACCGCAGCGAACAATTCTGCGGCTACGTCAATGGCCTCCGCCGCAGTACCGAAGGTGGCGCGAAGGGTGACGCGTGACGCCGGCCTGGGCGCCAGCCGAAGGGTCGCATCGCTGGTGGCGGCGAGGGTCCCGCGAGCGCCGATGAGGAG
>JALHDK010000108.1 GCA_022838965.1 Actinomycetales bacterium
CCAGCCGTACTTCTTCTCGAGATACTCGGTGGTCGGCTCGACCGGGGCGCCGGGATGCAGTTCATAGCTACGGGGCACGACCGTGACCGCGTCCGCGTGCGGGAAGGACTCCAGCGCCCTGTCGAGTTCGGCCTTCGCAATGGTGCAGAAGGGGCAGATGATGTCGGTCCAGACGTCGATGCGCATGGCGGCTACTATAGTTGAATCTGCAATCACTTCCCACCCGGTTGCCAACGGAGGCAGGCCCACCATGCGGGCGCGGCGGCACCTGTGTGCCGGGTGTGCCAACAATGTGGCGTGATATCCGCGATGGTCTCGTTCAAGGTCAAGAAGGGCGCGCTCACCGAGGTGGCGAGCCAGCTCGGCGCCATCGAGGAGGTGGTGGAGGTCTACTCGACCACCGGCCCGTACGACCTGCTGGCCCACGTCCAGGTCCGCGCCTACGAGAACCTCTCGGACGTCGTCAACGACAAGATCGCGAGCCTCCGCGGCGTCAAGGACACACTCACGGTCACCGCGTTCAAGCAGTACAAGTTCAAGGAACTCGACCAGGGCGCCCCGGCGATGCCACGGACCATGGGCGGCGGCGCGCCCGTTCCCGTGGACCGGGGCCGCAACGTTATCGCGCCCGTCCTGGACAAGCTGTGCGACGGCTTCAATCTCGACCGGTCCGAGGTCTTCGCCGTCGTCGACGCGATCAACGGCGGGCGTCTCACCGACACCCAGATCGCCGGGTTCCTCGTCGGACTCACGAGCAAGGGACCGACCGTGCAGGAGGTCGCCTGGATCGCGGAGGCGATGCGCCGCGTGGCCGTCCCGCTGACCGTCAACGTCGAGGGTGAACTCACGGACACCTGCGGCACCGGTGGCGGGCTGACCACCTTCAACGTCAGCTCGGCCAACGCGATCCTGGCGGCGGCGGGAGGGGTCCGGGTCGCCAAGCACGGCAGCCGGTCGATCTCATCCTCCTCGGGAAGCGCCGACGTGCTGGAGGCCCTGGGCATCAACATCGATCCGACACCGGAGCAGGCGGCGCGCCTCATCGAGGAGGTGGGCATCGCCTTCCTGAACGCCCCCACCTTCCACCCGACCATGGGAGGGGTCTTCGGCCCCGAGAACGACCTGGGCATCAAGTCGATCTTCTTCACGATCATCGGCCCGCTCCTCAATCCCGCCGGCGCCCGCAACCACGTGATGGGCGTCTACAAGCCCGAACTCGTCGCCATGATGGCCCAGGTGGTCGCGGAGATGGACTTCAACCACGTCCTCATCGCGCACGGCGTCGACGGGCTGGATGAGCTCTCCCTCATCGGCCGGACGTCGCTCGCGGACGTGAAGCAGGGCCGGATCAGCTACCACGAGGTCTCCCCCGAGGACTTCGGCCTCCAGCGCTGCGGCATCGCGGACATCACCGGGGGCAGCCCCGAGGACAACGCCCGCATCATCCGGGACATCTTCACCGGACGGGAGACTGGCCCCCGGCGCGACTTCCTGCTCCTCAACTCCGGGGCCACGCTCTACATCAACGACAAAGCCGGCTCGATCGCCGAGGGCATCGCCCTTGCCCGGCAGTTGCTCGACTCGGGTGCGGCCAACGCCAAGCTCGATCAGCTCATCGCTGCCTCACAGTCCGTCCTGTGACGATTCCCCGCGCGTCGCTGGCCGCCGCCATCCGGGCCCGGCAGGCCGCCAGGGTGTTCCCCGTCATCGGCGAGGTCAAGGTGCGATCGGCGAAGAGCGGGGACCTGCTGGCAGGACGGGACCCGGCCGCGTACGCCCGCCTGATGGCGTCGGCCCCGGTGGCCGGCATCTCCGTGGTGACCGAGCCGGAGCACTTCGGTGGGTCGATGGCGATCCTGCGCGCCGTCGTCGAGGCGGTCGACCTGCCCGTGCTGCGGAAGGACTTCATCACCCGGCCGGAGCAGATCGACGAGTCCGTCAACGCCGGCGCCGCCGCCGTGCTGCTCATCGCCGCCCACCTCACTCAGGACGCACTCGCCACCCTCATCGACCACGCCCACACGCGCGGCATCGAGACCCTGGTGGAGGCACACACCCCGGCTGAGGCGAGCGTGGTGGCCAGCCTGCCGGCCGACCTCGTCGGGATCAACAACCGGGACATCACGGTCCTCGAGGTGGATGACAGCGACGTGTCCCGCACCGAGGACCTGGCGCGCCTCCGCCCCGCGGGCCGCCTGCTCGTCAGCGAGAGCTCGATCGCGTCGGCCGCCGACGTCCGGCGGGCCGGGGTGGCGGGCGCCGATGCGGTGCTGGTCGGGACCGCCGCGCTCCGGGCGGCGCACCCGGCCCCCTTCCTGCGGGGGCTGACCGACGTCGGCTGGCCGCCGTGACCTGGGTGAAGATCTGCGGGCTGACCCATCCCGACGACGTCGCCCTCTGCGTCAGCGCCGGGGCGGACGCCCTCGGGTTCGTCGTCGAGTACCCCGCCGACGTGCCGTGGAACCTGACCTGCGACGAGGCCGCCACCCTCATGCGCCTCGTTCCCGACGACGTCGAACGGGTCGCCGTCGTCGGTGGCGCCCCCGGCCACGTGCTCGCCATCGCGGCGGCCCTGCGTCCCGATCTCGTGCAACTGCACGCCGACGAGGCGCCGGGGACGACGGCACAGCTCGCGACCGACCTACACGCGCTCGGCATCCGCGTCGCCAAGGCGTTGCGCTTCCAGGTCGACACGGGCCTCCTCCTCACCCGGCACGAGGTGCCGGAGGACCCCGTCGCGGCGGCGCAGTTCTACGCCGCCGCCGGGGTGGATGTCCTGCTCGTCGACTCGGTGAGCGCCACCCGGCCGGCGGGCACGGGACGCACGGTGGATCTCGCGGTGGCTCGGGCGATTCGCGACGGCGTCGACCTCCCGGTCGTGCTCGCGGGAGGGCTGCGCCCCGACAACGTCGCCGCGGCGATCAGCGCGGTGGAACCCTTCGGGGTGGATGTGATCAGCGGCGTCGAGAGCCCTGTCGGCCGCAAGGACCCGGAGCGGGTTCGGAGCTTTCTGGCCGCCGTTCGGGGCTGACTCGTCCACCAGGGCCGCACCACCGGCCGGGAGCCGGACGAGCTGGTGAACGTCCTCACCGACTACGGTCGCCGCCGCCGCCCGCTTCCCCGCCGTCGCGTTCCGCCCGGCGTCCGACTGAGCGCTCTCCGCCCTGCGACCAGCACAATGGACCCATGGGACGCGATCTTGGGCCGCTGCTGGTGGGGATCGGGATCGTCGTCGTGATCGTTGGGTTGCTGGCGTGGTCCGGCGGGCTGTCCTGGTTCGGCCGGCTCCCCGGGGACATCCGGGTCGAGGGCGAGAACACGCGCCTCTACATCCCGTGGGTCTCGATGCTGCTGGTGTCGGCGGTGATCAGCCTGGTCCTCTGGCTCGTTCGCCGCTGAGGCCGCGAACGCACGGCCTGTGGACGGAAGCGGGCCTGCGGTGGAAGTGGGACTCCCCGCCGCTCTCGACGAGCCGGAGTCCCGGTCACGCTGGACGTCATCGACGGCGCCTTCCACGGTTTCGACGCCATCTTCCGCAAGAAGCCCATCACGCGGAGGTTCTTCGACTCGCAGCTCTCAGCACTGCGTGCCGCCCTGTTCGTCCGCTGACGCACGGCGCTGACGCACGGCCGCTCGTCACGTGCCCGTACTGCCCACCGCCTGCACCCCGACGGGAGAGGCGCCAATCTGCACACGCCACCCCTCGGGCGGGTCCTCCCCCACGCGCCCGTCAACAGCCTCGCGGATCAGGTCGGCGTGGCCGGTGTGGCGCCCGTACTCCTCGACCAGGTCGAACAGCAGACGCCGGAGGCCGACGACGAGTCCGGCGTCGGCCCCAAGGGCCACGCGCCGCTCCAGACCACCATCGCGCAACGCGGCGCGGAGACGCTCGTCGGAACGGCGGACGGCGTCGTCCCACATCCGGTACAGGTCCTCGGGCGCAATGCCGTCGGTGGCGAAGCTGTAGTCCTGCGGGTGGCCGTCGAACTCGCGCATGCCGGCCCACGGCGCACCATACGGGACCCCGGACAGGTGGGGCCCGAACTTCTCGTCCTCGACGCAGGCGAGGTGCTTGAGGAGCCCGCCGAGCGTCAGGACGGAGGCGCCGACGGTGCGGGACAGACCGTCGCGGTCCAGACCGTCCGCCTTCCAGCGGAAGGTGGTCCGCAGCCGGTTCAGTGCGCCGAGCAGGTGCTCGATCTCGGTGCCGGACAGCGGCGGCTCCCACGGCGTCTGGTTCGGGGCCTCGAGGGTGTCATCCATCCGGACGAGCATAGAGGGACGCAGTGGGCGGCGCACCGTCTCGCGCCGGGGAGTCGGAACGCGACCGGATCTGCTTGAGCGGGCGCTTGCGGGATTGGGTGGATCGCGGCCTCTGTCGACATCCACGGTGTCCGAGTCCACCTCCCGCTCAGGAGCGAGAGGACCTTCGACCCTGCCACCTGAGCCCTGATCGCGCGTAGAGTCTCTGCTCTCACGGAGCGGTGGGGCTCGCCGAGTTCCCTCGCTCGGCTCCAGCGAACGCCTGACCCAAGGAGGACCCATGACCCCCGCAACGGTGCCGTGGCGACGGCGGGTGGTGGGCGGCGTCGTCGTCCTCCTCGGCTCCGTGGCCGCCGCGTACGTCCTCGACAGTCTGGTTCGCATGGTCCTGTGGCGGACGCACTGGCAGCCGGGGCTGGATGCGCTGCGGCGGTACAACAGGCTGGTCACTCCCAACGCGTCGGCAGCGGCGAAGGCCGGGAAGAAGGGCACGAGCACGACTGCAGTCCACCACGTGGGCCGCAAGTCTGGCACGCCGTACGTCACCCCGGTGTGGGGGGAACGGGTCGGGGAGCGGTTCTACATCCAGCTGCCCTACGGCACAGGTGTGGACTGGTGCCGCAACATCCTTGCCGCGGGCGGCTGCACCCTGGAGCAGGACGGCGTGCGGTACGACGCCGTCGCCCCCGTCATCGTGCCGGCCGCCGAGGCGCGGCCTCACCTTCGGCCCGCGGCCCGCAGGATGCAGGGGATCATCGGGGCGGAGCACTACCTGCAACTGGACATCCGCCCGCCGGATCGCGCCGCGGAAGGCCTGCGGCAAGACTGAAGGACCGGGCCGGGTCGCCCATCTCAGCTCGCGCTGGCACGGCCCGAAGGATGGCGAGATAGCTTCCGCTGTCGAGGTGGAACTGCCCGCTCCCGCCGGCCAGCGTACGCGCTGGGTTCCGCCCTCGCGGCTCCAGACACATGGGCGGATACCACTCGGATACGACGTGGTGTCTCCTCGGATACCGTCACCCGTCACAGTCGAGACCTCGACATCGGCCAACAGCCCCGATACAGGAGGTTTCTCATCATGAACAACACCAGGCTCGCCGTGTGGCTGGCAACAATGGGGTGTGCGGTGCTCCTCGTCGCCGGTTGCGGGGGCGTCCAGGGAGACCAGGGCGATGGGACTGGTACTTCGCAACAGAGCGAGAACGCTCCCGGAACGCGAATCCCCGACGGCCGTTACGTCCGGGTGGCAACGCTCGAGGATGCCGAGGCAGCAGGCCTCGCCGCGGACCAGACGGTGATCACCGAGTTCGGTCGGGATGGTGAGTTGCCGATGGCCCTCGAGTTCGAGGGCGATGGTTTCAGGCACTACCTGACCAACGACGCGGCCGTCGAGGAACTGGGCGACCTTGGCACCATCGACTATGACGACGAGGGTAGGGTCGTCTTCACCAGCGAAAGCACCGGGTGCCCGGGTTGTGTTGGCACGGTGGAGTGGTCGCTCGACGGTGACACACTGACGCTGACTCCTGTCGACCTGCCCCGCATCGATGCGTTATTCGTCGGCGGTGAGTACACGCGCGACGAAGGGTGACTGCACAGGTCCGGACATCAGCTCGTGCAGGTTGGGCGGTACGGGCCCAACTCCCGCAGGTAGGCCGCCCACTCCGTGGCCGTCAGGTCGCGGCCGGCGACCCGGCAGGCGGCGGTGCGAAGGGTTTCGGCGTCGAGGCGCCACCAGGCGATGCCGTCATGGACCGTCGCCAGCAGCGAGTCGCCGCTCGGGTGGAGGTAGGCGGGGTAGATCAAGGGCGCATCGGTGGGAAGAGGATCACCGAGCCGAATCCAGGATGCGGTGTCATAGACGGACACGGTGTGGTCGTTGGACGTCGCCAGGAGCGTCCTGCCGGCGGCGTCGAAAGCGAGCATGTTGACCTCTCCCCTGGCGCCGGGGAGGTCGTGGACTGGCTCAAGTGTGACCGGGTCGTAGACGGTCACCTCCCCGCCGCGGGCACCGACCACCGCGGAGGTGGACATGGCCACCTTGTCAACTCCACGGACCGGACCTGCAAGCCGCTCCCCGGTGGCCCCGTCGTGCAGCGTCAGGCGCCCCACGCCGTCAGCCACCGCGACGACGGCGAGCCGCGAGCCGTCCGGTGAGGCGGCGAGCCAGGTGACGACTCCGCTCACCGTGAAACTCGGGTCCGTCCGTTCGCCAGTATCGACGTCGAAGGTCCAGACCCGGCCGTCGGAGTACGTGCCGTAGTACACACCGCGTTGAGTGGGCCAGAAGTTCTCCTGGGTGAAGTCCAGTGGCTCGATCCGGGTCAACCTTCCGGAACGCGCGTCGAAGTGCCGTACTTCGGAGCTGGGCGTGTGCACGCCCAGGACCGTGTCGGGGTCGATCCATCCCATTCCAACCATTGGCGGCGGGATGTACGCGATCCCACGGTCGGCCGCCGGGTCCCACACCACGAACTCGGTCATCTCGTCGAAGTAGACCGCCTCAGTGGGCCGCCTTGCTGCGAGGAAGAGCCGGCCCTGTGGTTCGAAGCCGTCCATGGTCACATGGCCCTCGGCCACCAGGGTTGTGATCGGTCCGCTCCCGTCCAGTCTCCAGCGTGCGATCACCGGGTCGAAGGCACCGAACGAGACAAGCTCCCGCTGCCCGGCCGCCA
>JALHDK010000440.1:0-1218 GCA_022838965.1 Actinomycetales bacterium
GCGGCCCGCTCGAGCGTCCACCCAATGGGCAAGTAACCGTTGAGCGGGTCGTGGGCCGACGTCTGATCGGTCACGGCATCGGGGCGCACGCCGCGGCGCACGAGCTCGGGGAAGATCTCGCCCGCGTTGCCCAATAGGCCGACGGAGATGGGGACCTTGGCCCGGCAGGACGCCTCGATCCTTGCGAGCGCGCGATCGAGGTCGGTCTCCATGACGTCGACGAAGCCCATGGCGAGCCGCCGCTTGATCCGCGCCGGGTCGCACTCCACCGCGAGCATCGAGGCCCCCGCCATCGTGCACGCCAGGGGTTGCGCGCCCCCCATCCCACCCAGACCACCGGTCAGGATCCACCGGCCCGACCAGTCGCCGCCATAGTGCTTCTTGCCGCACGATACGAAGGTCTCATACGTGCCCTGGATGATGCCCTGGGTCCCGATGTAGATCCAGGAACCCGCGGTCATCTGGCCGTACATCATCAGGCCGTTCCGGTCGAGCTCGTTGAAATGCTCCCAGTTCGCCCAGTGCGGCACCAGATTGGAGTTTGCGATGAGGACGCGCGGCGCGTTGAGCGTTGTCCGGAACACGCCCACGGGTTTGCCCGACTGGACGAGCAGCGTCTCGTCCTCGGCGAGCGTCTTGAGCGTGGCGACGATGCGGTCGAAATCGTCCCAGGTGCGGGCCGCCCGGCCGATGCCGCCATAGACGACGAGCTCGTGCGGCCGCTCGGCCACGTCCGGGTCGAGATTGTTCATCAGCATCCGCAGCGCCGCCTCGGTCTGCCACGACCTGCACGACAGCGCGGTCCCCCGCGGCGCACGCACCACCCGATCAGGATCGTAACGGTTTGTCATGGAGCCCTCCTCCAGAGCTAACGGTCCGTTCAGCGGGTTCGTAGGAACCTTGTCATGGGTTCCGCACCCGTCTGCAGAGGCACCGGAACGACCGACGTCCCACCTACGCACCCAAAGATCAGCTTAACTAAGCATCAGTCAGAGTATACTTTGGCATGACAAGCCATGCAACGGAGGACATGCTGTGAAAGCTGACCTGATGGTCCGTATCGTGACGGCGGCAACGATGGTGGGAGGACGCTATGGGCTGATCCGCGACGCCATCATCGTCATCGAGGGCGAGCGCATCGCCTGGGTCGGCCCGGCACAGGAGCTGCCTGCGGGGCTGGCCCCGCGCGCGGATGTGAACGGCCACGGACGCCTCGTG
>JALHDK010000440.1:1247-2100 GCA_022838965.1 Actinomycetales bacterium
CCGGGCTGATCGACTGCCACACGCACATCGTCTACGGCGGAAACCGCGCCAGCGAGTTCGAGCAGCGCCTGCAAGGCGTCTCCTACGAGACCATCGCCCGCCAGGGGGGCGGGATCATGGCCACGGTCCGCGCCACGCGTGCGAGCAGCGCCGCAGCCCTTGCAGCCTCCGCGCGGCCCCGAATCCTGGCTTTGCTACGCGAAGGAGTGACCACCCTGGAGATCAAGACCGGCTATGGCCTCGACCTCGAGAGCGAGCTAAAGCTACTGGATGCGATCGACCTGCTTGCCGGCGAGCTCCCGCTGGATGTCGTCCGCACCTTCCTCGGCGCCCACACCCTGCCCCCTGAGTACCGCGACCGGCCCGACGCCTACGTCGACCTCGTCTGCGAGACAATGATCCCCGCGGTCGCAGGGCGCGTCGACGCCGTCGACGTCTTCTGCGAGTCGATCGCCTTCTCGCTCGAGCAGACGCGCCGGATCTTTGAGGCCGCTCGCGCCCACGCCCTTGCGGTGAAGGTCCACGCCGAGCAGCTCAGCGACCAGGGCGGCGCAGCGCTTGCGGCCTCGATGGGCGCCCTCTCGGCCGACCACCTCGAGCACCTGGCGCCCGACGCCGTGGCCACGATGGCCGCCTCGGGCACGGTGGCGGTGCTGCTGCCGTGTGCGCTTTACACGCTTCGGGAGACGCGCCGCCCACCGGTGGACCTGTTGCGCGCGCACGGCGTGCCGATGGCGGTGGCGACCGACGCCAATCCGGGCACCTCGCCGTGCTTCTCGATCCTGCTGGCGATGAACATGGCGTGCGTGCTGTTGGCGCTCACGCCGGAGGAGGCGCTTGCTGGCGTCACCAT
>JALHDK010000441.1 GCA_022838965.1 Actinomycetales bacterium
GCCGGGCCAGGGCCACCTCCCCGGCGACACCCCGCCCACGCTGCGCGGCCGGCACGCCCCGGGCGGCTTCGGCGGCGCGGCGGGTCTCGTCGAACGCGGTGGCCTCCCGCGCCTGGACCGCGGCGCACACCGCTTTCAGGGCCTCCAACGCCCGGATGCGGTCGATGTTCTCCGCCTCCGTGACCGCCGCCGGCAGGCCAGCCAGCCGGGCGGTGAACGCCACGACACCGGCGGCGGTGAGATCCGCGGCCGTCACCCCCGCCACCTGCGCGGACACCCCTGCTTCGACCATGTGTCCAGACTATGCGAACCCACTGACACGAACCCCCCGGGGGTGACGGATAGCCATCAGGTGGGGTCTCCGTCGATGGCGGCAATGGGAAGGCTGAGGTCGACGCCGAAGTCCACATCGTTGATGAGTTGCACAGCACGCTCGACAGCGGTGGGCATGTCCCACAGGGACCACCCGGGAGGCGTCGTCCGTTCGAGGACGGCCAGCACCTCGCTCTGGCTCATCGAGTCCGGCCACGCGGTGACAAGGATGCCCGGGACCGGTTCTGTGTAGAGGGCACCGCCTGCGTACCACGCTCCCAGGGTCTGCTCGATGTCGGCGGTGGGCGCGTCGTCGGGGCAGAGCACCTCGGTCAGGAGCCCGTCGGCGAGGTGGGCGATCCCGGTCACCCGCAGGTGGGAGTCGCTGCCAGGCTCGGCCAGCACGACATCTCCGAGTCGCAGTGACACGGTGATGCCGTTGTTGCGCAGGACGTACTTCCCGAAGCCGTCGGCTTCGATGCAGACGGGAGTGGCCCACAGGGCTTCGCCGGCGTGGGTGTTCTGATCGCGCAGAGTCACAAGCACGCGAACCATCTCGAGGCCGGCATCATCGAGGAAGCTGACGGGTGCAGCGAAGGGATCGAAGGGCGGAAGGTCTGACAGGTGGCGGATCTGTGTATCGGTCATGGATCGACTCTGGCAGTGGGAGCCGGCTCGATGCATCACGGTGCCCGCCGCTTGTGGATAACCCTCGACGGCTGCGCGGATGCCTCGAAAGGAGCCCTTCCGCTCCGCTGGCCCACCACCCGAACCCACGGCGAACGTGCCCGGGACCTGATCGCTGTGGCGACCACGTCCGGGGCTCAGCAGTCTCCTAGCCGCTGCGCTCCCCCCGCCCCGCGGCGAGTTCCGCCGCGGCGAGCGCCGCGACCGTGCGGCGGTC
>JALHDK010000442.1 GCA_022838965.1 Actinomycetales bacterium
CGCGACCGATCCCATGATGACCTCACAAGTGCTCCGCGCCCTGGAGAGCAAGGGCCTGATCGAACGCCTCGCGCATCCGACCGACGGTAGAGCGCGAACCCTCACCCCGACAGTCGCCGGAGTCAGCCTGGTGAACCGTGCGAACGCCGCCGTCGAGCACGCAGACCGCGCCTACTTCGCCGCCCTCGGCGACGATGCCCGGGGCTTCACCCGTTCCCTGGCAACCCTCGACGCAGAAAACGTCGAGCCAATGTAGGCGCAGCCGCATGACCGGGAGAAGCGTTGCCACCTCATGGCACCCTGCGAGCTGGGGGTTGATGCCCCTGCTGAGCTCGCACGCCGCGTGTCACGCGAAGGTTGCCAAAGTTCATATCAATCACTAGTGATGTATCATCTGTGATGAATGTGGTGCAGGGTGCATCCGTTCGGAACGGAGTGCGTCATGGATCTGACGGAGTGGATCATCTCGGTTGCGCTGATCCTGGTGGTCGTCCGCCAGATTCGCGGCCGGAAGCTCACCCTCATCGGCCTGCTGTGGCCCGTCCCCTTGGTCGCGTGGGGGGCGATCAACTACCTGGGCGGCGTCCCCGCCTATGCCGCCGACTGGACGTTCGTCGCGGTGGACTGCGCGGCGGGCCTCGCGCTGGGTGTCGGATGCGGCCTGCTGACCGATGTCTATATCGAAGACGGCGTGGTCAAAGCCCGTGCGCGGTGGCTGGCCGCGGTGCTCTGGATCGTCGGCATGAGCAGCCGCCTGGCGTTCGGGCTGTTCGCCACCAACGGCGGGGCCGAGAAGATCGGCGAGCTCAGCGAGAAGCTGGGCATCCACTCCGCGAACACCTGGGCATCGGGTCTGATCGCGATGGCACTGGTCGAGGTCGTCGCCCGCAGCGCCGTGCTGTTCGTCCGCTGGAACCGCCTCCAGCAAACCGTCACGGCCTCCCCGGTGCCCGAGAGCCAGGAGACACCATGACTGCCGTAAGTTCAGACACTAGTGATGGAATAGAGACATGCGCGCCGCCGACCTTCACCGCCTCGCACGAGAACTCCGCGAGATTGCGCTCCGCGCGACCGAGAACACGGGCGACGACCGCATCAACGCGGGAGAGCTGGCCGTGCTGGAAGACATCGCCAGGCACCCCCACTCCGCGATCAACGAGGTCACTCGCCGAACCGGGCTCGCCCAGAGCCTCGTCTCCCGGATCACGCGGGCGAT
>JALHDK010000443.1 GCA_022838965.1 Actinomycetales bacterium
GGTGCTGGTGGACGGCGCCGTGGTGCGTGCCTGCGTGACCCCGGTGGCCGGCGTGGTGGGCAGCGACCAGGTGCGGCCCCGGTGCTGGCACATCTCCCAGTAGACGGGGACGTAGTCCGACGCGTCGATCCCGGCGTCCGCGCAGTACTCATCGAGGGGCAGGAGAGCGCCCTTATCCGCGTAGGCGTCCACGTTGTAGCTCCAGAGCCCCACCACATCGGGAGGCTCGTTGCCCGCCGTCGCCAGGAGCATCTTGCGATCGACTTGGCTAACCGTCAGGAGCTTCACGAAGACCCGATCCTGGGAAGCGTTGAAGGCGTCCACCGTCGCCTGCATGGCCTCGCCCTCGAAGCCCGTCCACTTCTCCCAGTAGCTGATGACCGTCCGGCCGGGCACCCGCGTCTCGGGGATCGGGCCCCAGATGATGAGCGGCGCGATGACGGCTACGACTCCCAGACACCACAGCGCGTTCCTCAAGGTCACGGCCGGCCTCCTTGCGGGAGTATCCGCCACGGAGCGATGGGCACCTCCGTGGCCGAGGTCACCTCAGGGCCCCCGGTCCTCCATCGACGACCCGCTCGTACACGCCTCGAACCAGGGCCATCGCGCCGTCGATCCGCTCCCGCAGTTCCCCTGCCGTGAGCGGGGCGAGGCTAACGCAGGCGTGGAGCTTCCGTCCCATCATCGCGAGCGACTCGTCCGAGAGGTCGAGCAGTCCACTCGGCTCCTCGTAGACGACCTGCAGTCGCATCTCCAGGCCGCGCAGCAGGCGCCACGCCGCCGAGAGCCGCTCCGACAGCGCGGCGGGGATCGCTCCGGCCCTCGCCAGGAGTCGGATGGTCTCCCGGAGGCCGGGGGCCCGCACGCTCCTGATGGTCGTGCCCGCATCGATCTGGATGATCCGCAGCGCGAACTCCAGGTCCACGAGCCCTCCCTGGGTGAGCTTCAGATCGAGGAGCCCGGCTCTCCCGCGCTCTCGCTCCCCCTCGATGCGTCCCCGCACCCGGTCGAGCTCCAGTCGCTCCTCCGGGGTAAGGGGCGCGCGGTACACGAACTGCTTGTAGCTCTCGGCCAGCCGCTGGCACACCGCCGGATCGCCCGCCACTGGCCGGGCGCGAACGGCGGCCACGCGCTCCCACACCCGCGCGCGTTCCTCGAAGTAGCGGCCGAAGGTCGCCAGTGCCGGCACGAGGGGGCTGGACTGTCCCTCGGGC
>JALHDK010000444.1 GCA_022838965.1 Actinomycetales bacterium
GATCTCCGCCCCGCCGCGCAGCACCGCCTGGAGAGCTCCCGCCACGGCTAAGGGGTCATCATCGCGGTAGAGGATGGACGAGCCCAGGGCGATACCTCGCAGCCTCGGAGTCGACGCCAGTGTGTCGCGAGCGGTGTGCAGCAGGCTCGACAGGTCATCCCCCGGAGGGGCGAACCCCGTCGCCAAGGTCGGCAAGGTAACGGCTCGCAGCGCCCGATCCACTCCGTCGAAGGCGGGTACCGCGAGCCAGGTGCGGATCGAGGTCTGCCCCAGGGCTGACACGGTGGAGAGCAGGCCCGCCGCCTCCGCGGCTTCCCACGGCGCCCCCTCGAAGTGCTCGGGCCTCCCCGGTTGCAGGAAGATGACAGCCTGGTGCTCATTCACCTCCTCGATGAGCTGCGCCACCTGTGCGAGGGCCTCTCCCGCCCGGTCACCCTCCGTCTCGATGCGCGCCCGCAGCCACACGCCGTCGCATCGGAGATGCTTGGCCCGCGCCACATTGAAGGCGGATGGCGTCAACCTACCCGGATCCGCGTTCAGAACGCCGATGGCGACTCGGCCGTCGAGGAAGCTCTGTCCCCCGTTCTCCCGGATGATCTGCTGCGCCAGGCAAAGCTCCTCGAACAGATCCGGAGGAGCCACGACGCCATCGAAGACCCCTCCGATGAGCACCCGGAGGACGCGCGCCAGATACTCGTGGCGGTCCTCGCAGGCGGGGGCGATGCCACGCGCTGCTTCGTCCGCCATGAGAAGGAGCAGGCCGCCGTCGGGCGCGAGAGCCTTCCTTGGCTGACGAGTCTGTGTCGCCTTGTAGGCGGCGATGGGGTCGGCCACGCGTAGCCGACCGATCAGCTCGTAGATCGCCCTCGGGAGGAAGGCCTCGGCATCGAAGCGGTAAGTCGCGCCATCGCTCATGAACGTCGCCTCCGTAGCTGTCTCCGCTGTTGTATCATCGTGTAGGTCCTTACCGAATGGCAATCGGCCGGGCACACCGCCCAGAGCCGAGCCGGAATGGGCGGTCCGAACCATGCTCTCAGGATCACGCGCGGTTGCCTTACTGGCGGCATGTTGTTTCCCGATGCCCTTCATGGTGTCCTGCGCGAGAGGCGACGCTCCGCCCCCTCCTCCGCCCCCCATGGTCGTCGCGGCGCAGCCCGACCAGGCCAACGCCACACCGGTCTCCGAGGCCGCTGACGACGCGAACCGCTTCCT
>JALHDK010000445.1 GCA_022838965.1 Actinomycetales bacterium
TTTCCCGCCGCACTCGTCGCAGACGACCTTGACCTCGTCTAGGAAGCTCATCTCGACGCTGATGGAGCCGAGCCCCTTGCACTCGGGGCACGCCCCCCGGGAGTTGAAACTGAAGAGGGACGGGTCGGAGGACGTGGCGCGCGCGAACTCCTTCCGCACGAGATCGAAAAATCCGATGTACGTCGCCGGGTTCGACCGGGAGGACCTCCCGACCGGCGACTGGTCGATGACGACCGCCCCGGGGTGTTGCGCGAGGAAGACGCCGTGGATCAGGGTGCTCTTCCCGGAGCCGGCGACGCCGGTCACGCTACCCGCCAGCACCATCGCACATGTCATGACTCGCGCCATCAGAGCGCCTCCACTCAGTTCTCTATCGCGGTGATCGGACCACCATCGGCCTGACCCAGTGGGCCCAGTCGCCCGAGGGGTCGCCGAGGGAGTCGACTTGCAGGGTCAGCCGCACCCGCTGGCCCGCGTAGGGCGAGAGGTCGACAGCCACCGCCCGCGCCGCATCGCCCGGCCGGGTGACGCCGCTCCAGAGCTCACGGCCATCCGCCAGCACCGCGAAGCCGACTCCGTCGCTGTCACGATGCAGGACCTTCGTTCCGAACTCCAGCCTCAGGGCCTCGCCCTCTGCTAGCCGCGGCAGATCCAGGGCGTAGGTCGCTGTCGATAGCCGCTGTCCGGGTTGCGTCGGCGGATGGTGGAAGAGCGTGGGCCAGAGCAGACCCTCCATCGCCCGGGTCCACTCGATGCGCCAACCCGCCGTGTCGCCCCACTCGGCCCTGTCGGCGAGGGCGCTCAGATCGGCCACCAGGGCGTCAGGGTCCGGGCGAGGCGCGACCTCGCCCGAGACCGCGGGCACCTCGGCCGCGCGCCCCACCTGCGCCCAGGAGTCGACACCCATGGCCTCCAGGGCGAAGGCGAAGGCCTCCTCCCACGCCGGCGTCCCAGCCGCGCGGAAGACCTCGTAGATGGGCCGCTTGCGGACCGGGCTCGATGGGCGGTCGCTCTCGAAGTCCGACTCCCAGACCCCGAGCCGCAGCCCGCCATCGCCGGGGTGATCCGCGTGGCGGTGGAGGATGAAAGCCTCGATCTCGGGTACCGCCAGGCATCGCTGGTAGGCGTAGGCGTACGCCGCAGCCTGGATCCGCTCGCCCTCCGTCCCATCCCGGCAGTGGAAGCCCTGCTCGGACAGGATGATGCGAGG
>JALHDK010000446.1 GCA_022838965.1 Actinomycetales bacterium
CGTCGATCGGCAGCTTCGTCAACTGGAACAGGCCCCAGGCGGCGACCAGCGTCGTGGCCAGGACGATGAACCAGCGGAAGCGGACGGACGCCTCGATGATGGCTTTGAACATGATCCCCTCCCTTAGTGGCCGTGCTCGGCTTCGCCCTTGGCCAGTTCGGCCTTGAGGAGGAAGGCGTTGGTAGAGGCGACGCGCTCGGTCCCGGTCAGGCCGCGCAGGATCTCCGTGGAGCCGCCGGCTCGACGTCCGGCCAGCACAGGCTGGGCGCGGAATCCGTGATCGGTCTTGATGAAGACCACCGTGGCGCCGTCGACCGTCTGCACCGCCTCGGACGGCACGGTCAGGGCGCCGCCGGACTGGCCTTCCGTGACCACGGCGCCGGTGACGGGCGAGCCAGCGGGCGGCAGGCGGCCGCTTTCGACCCGGGCGCGGATCACGGTCGCGCCGCTGTCCTGCAACCCGGCGTCGGCGGCGACGCCTGTGACCAGGGCGTTGAACTCGCCCTGCGGGCCGGTGACGCGCACATGCGAGCCGAGGCGCACCTGGGCCGCCAGTTGCGGCGGGGCGTTGAAGACCAGCTCGACCCGCGCCGGATTGGTCACTTCGGCCACCACCGCGCCTTGGGCGACGAAGCCGCCGGGGCCGACCTGAACGCTGGTCACCACGCCCGAGATGGGGCTTGTGACGCTCAATCGGCCTGATGCGTTCGGCGAGCCCGCGGCGCTGGACCGCGCACGCGCCGCCCTGGTGCTGGCCTCGGCCCTGTCGCGGACGGGCCGCTTCGTGCTGGTGGCCGGGCTGAGGGCGCAGCGCATGGGCAGTGTGTGAGGATGAAGTAATCGTGTGCCTGGAACGGGTTGCGGAGAGGGGAGAGGGCGGAGGTCACGGCCATGCGGAGAGACTTAGCCTATGCGCTGGAGGTGGTGCAGCAGGTTGGTGGACTGATCCAGCGCCTGCCCGGCTACGCGGCCTTGTTCCCCGACGACGGACTCTGGACCAGTCCAGTTGCTCTGCGCGTCGCACGACGAGCGCCCACGGCCGAGGCCATCCGCCAGGAGTTGGAGACTCACGGCGGGAACGTGGTCCAGACCGTGGAGGGAAGCGCGGCGGAGGTGCGGCAGGCCCTGGAGGAGAAGCGGCCGGTGGTGGCCCTCGAGTCCACAGTGATTGCCCATGGCCTGCCCTATCCCACCAACCTGGAGACGGCC
>JALHDK010000447.1 GCA_022838965.1 Actinomycetales bacterium
GGCCGACACCGGCGAGCCGGGAGCGGCGTCCGACACCGGCGAGCCGCACGCGGACGTGCCGCCGGAGACCGCGTGATGTGCGTGACGCCACACGTGGCAGCTCCGGGCCGGCGCCGGCGAGGTTTGCCCTGCGATGCCCTTGGGCGTAACCTTGAACTTCGGCGCCTCGAGCGCATGACCGCGCGCATGAGCTCCGTCCTGGAACGGTGTGCTCGTGCGCCCCGCAATCGACAGAGATGAGCAGCAACGTGGTGTACGCCATCGTCAAGGCCGGAGGCCGGCAGGAGAAGGTGTCCGTCGGCGACGTCGTGTTCGTCAACCGGATCGAGGGGGAGATCGGCTCCCGGATCGAGTTGACGCCGATCATGCTGGTGGACGGTGACACGGTCACGACTGCTGCCGAGGACCTCAGCAAGGTGACGGTCACCGCGGAGATCCAGGGTCCGGCGAAGGGCCCGAAGATCGTCATCCAGAAGTTCAAGAACAAGACCGGCTACCGGAAGCGTCAGGGCCACCGCCAGCCGCTCACCCGGCTGAAGGTCACCGCCATCAAGTAACCGGCCGTCAGGCCACAACCAAGGAGAAGGACATGGCACACAAGAAGGGCGCCAGCTCCTCGCGCAACGGTCGTGACTCGAACGCCCAGCGGCTCGGTGTGAAGCGCTTCGGCGGCCAGACGGTCAACGCCGGCGAGATCCTCGTCCGGCAGCGCGGCACCCACTTCCACCCCGGCATCAACGTGGGCCGCGGTGGAGATGACACCCTGTTCGCCCTCGCCGCCGGGCAGGTGCGCTTCGGGGTGCGCCGGGATCGCAAGGTCGTGGACGTGGTCGCCTCCTGAAGGCGGTGCCACGGGACGAGGCGGGCGGCGGTGCCGCCCGCCTTTCGGTTTCCGGAAGGAGGGGTGTGAGTGGCCGTCTTCGTGGACCGCGTGCTCCTGCACGCGATGGGAGGCAATGGCGGCAACGGCTGCGTCTCCATCCGGCGTGAGAAGTACAAGCCGCTGGCCGGGCCGGACGGGGGCAACGGCGGTCGGGGCGGCAGTGTCATCCTCGAGGTCGACCCGCAGGAGACGACGCTGCTGGCCTTCCACCACCTGCCGCACCGGCGCGCGGAGAACGGCTCTCCCGGTCAGGGGGACCTTCGCCATGGACGCAACGGGGCGGACCTCGTCCTCAAGGTTCCCGACGGCACGGTCGTGAAGAGCGA
>JALHDK010000109.1 GCA_022838965.1 Actinomycetales bacterium
CACGCGTGACCTCTCTCACAATGGCAGAATCGGACCATGAGCGACATCGACTCCGACTTCCTGGCGAAGCACACCTATCTCTCCGACGGCCGGCCCGAGAGTCTCGATGAACGCTTGGCGCGCGAGGTCCCCGACGACGGGGAGCACGAGGTGCCGTACGATCGCCAGCCCGACGCCGTCGGCGCCCTGGTGTCGGAACCGGACGAGGGCCCCGAGGACGAGCCCGGCGAGGAGCAGGACATCCTCGCGCGCGCGGAGGGCCCCGCCCGCGCCGACGTGGGGGCCGAGGAGGCGGCCATGCACCTCGTCGACGAGGACGCGCTGTACCTCGAGGAGGACTACTCCGAGTTCGCCTCCGACGTGGAGAACGAGGGGGACGAGGACGTGGAGGACGTCGAGGAGGACGTCGTCGACAGGGACGACGATTCCGGGGAGTTCGTCTTCGACGCGGAGGAGGACGAAGGCTGAGCTCGCAGGGCACGCGTGCGCGCCGCACGCGCCGCCAGCTCCCCGGCCGATGGATAACCCACCTCCTCGAGCGTGAGGCCGTGCGGTGGCGCGACCACCAGGTGCGCGTGCGTCCGTCTCGCGAGCACCTCGCTCGGCCACTGGCTGCTTCTGCGTCCCTCCCCCACGGCGAGCAGGCCCCCCACGATCGCCCGCACCATCGAATGACAGAACGCGTCGGCGCGCAGGTCCACGAGCACGATCCCGTCGGCGCGCCGTACCGACGCCTCGAGGAGCTCCCGCACCGTGGTCGCCCCCGGCTGCGGGCGACAGAAGGAGAGAAAGTCGTGCTCCCCGACCAGGGTGGCGGCGGCGGCGTCCATGGCGGCCACGTCGAGCTGGCGGGGATGCCACAGGACATGGCCGCGGGCCAGCGGGTCCCGACGCGCGGGCGCATCGGAGATGCGGTAGCAGTAGCGCCGCCACAGGGCGGAGAAGCGGGCATCGAAGCCGGGAGGGGCGACCTCCACGCGCGTGACGACGACGTCGGGCTGGCGGGCGGCCCTCCGCCGGGCCAGGATCGCGTTCGCCCGCTCCGCGAACGCCTCGCCCGCGTCCCGGGACGACCGTCCCGGCGCGGTCGTGAAGGACCCGACAGGGACGTCGACATGCGCGACCTGGCCCCGGGCGTGCACCCCGGCGTCAGTCCGTCCCGCCACCGTGAGGCGCACACCCGGGACCCGCGCGAGGGTGGCGACGGCGTCCTCGAGCACCCCCTGGACGGTGGTGAGGCCGGGCTGGCGGGCCCAGCCCGCGAACGCCGCGCCGTCGTACGCGCAGTCGAGCCGGAGCCGAACGGGCATGGGGCCATGGAACCACATCCGCGCGACGACGGACGACCCGGCCGGCCGGCGTCGCGCTAGCGTCGACCCATGCGCACCACCCTCGCCGTCGACTGCGGTGGCGGCGGCATCAAGGCCTCCGTTCTCGATGCGGCCGGCGTGCTCCACGCGCAGCCGGTGCGCGCGGTGACGCCCTACCCGCTGCCACCCGAGCGTCTGGTGGGCGTCATCCGGTCATTGGCCGGCCAGCTTCCCCGGGCGAGCCGGGTCACGGTGGGGATGCCGGGCATGATCCGGCACGGCGTCGTGGTGGCGACACCCCACTACGTGTGCAGGGCGGGGCCCCGCACCCGCGTGCTCCCGGAGCTGGTCGCGGCGTGGTCCGGCTTCGACATGCGCGCGGCCGTGGCCGAGTCGCTGGGGCTGCCCGCGCTCGTGCTCAACGACGCCGAGGTGCACGGATGCGGACTGGTCACCGGGGCCGGCCTGGAGATGGTCATCACCCTGGGGACCGGGCTGGGCAACGCGATCTTCGACAGCGGCAGGCTCGCGCCCCACGCCGAGCTGTCGCAGGGCACCGTGAAATGGGGGTTGACCTACGACGAGTATCTCGGGGAGCACGAGCGCATCCGCCTCGGTGACGCCCACTGGTCCCGGCGGGTGCGCAACGTGATCGCGTCCTTCCAGCCCGTCTTCCTGTGGGACCGCCTGTACCTCGGCGGCGGGAACGCCCGCCGCCTCACGCCGTCGGTCGTGGCCCGCCTGGGCGACCGGGTGACACTCGTCACCAACACCGCGGGCATCCTCGGGGGGGTGCGCGCGTGGGACCTTGCAGGATGAGGCCAGCGTGACGATGGGGCCCCGAAGGGCCCCATCGTCAGCGAATCGCTAGGTCGCGGACTTCCCGGGTGCGGCCTCGGCAGTCGACTCCGCCACCTCCACAGGCTCCACGGCCTCCACAGGCTCCACGGCCGGCGCCTCAACGGGAGTCTCCTCCGCGCGCGCCTCCTTCGCGGGAGCGGCCTTCGCGGCCTTCCTGGGCGCCGACTTCTTCGCGGGAGAGGCCTTCCGCGGCGGCTCGAGGACGAGTTCGATGAGCGCCATGGGAGCGTTGTCACCCTTCCGCGGCGGCAGCTTGGTGATCCGCGTGTAACCACCGTCGCGGCCCGCGAACTTCGGGGCGAGGTCCTCGAACAGCGCGGCGACGACGTCCTTCCGCCGGATCGTCCGCATCACGGTGCGGCGGGCGTGCAGGTCACCCCGCTTCGCCTTGCTCACGAGCTTCTCGGCCAGCGGCTGGACCCGCTTGGCGCGATGCTCGGTGGTGGTGATCGCCTTGTGCTCGAAGAGCGCGGTGGCAAGGTTCGCCAGCATGAGCCGCTCGTGCGCCGCGCTGCCCCCGAGTCGGGGACCCTTGGAGGGGGTGGGCATGTGATGTCTCCTTCGCCTGGTCTGTCAGCGCTCGTCGCTGAACTGGACGTCGCCGTCGTAGTCGATGTCGCCGCCGAAGTGCACGGCGGGATCTAAGTCCGCAGGCGAGTCCTTGAGGGACAGTCCGAGTCCGGACAGCTTCTCCTTGATCTCGGTGATCGACTTCGCACCGAAGTTGCGGATGTCGAGCAGGTCGGCCTCGGAGCGGGCGACCAGCTCCCCCACGGTGTGGATCCCCTCCCGCTTCAGGCAGTTGTACGACCGCGAGAGGAGACCGAGTTCCTCGATCGGGAGCGCCAGGTCCTGTGCGAGCGCGGCGTCCGTCGGCGAAGGTCCGATCTCGATGCCCTCCACCTCGACATTGAGTTCCCGCGCGAGCCCGAAGAGTTCCACCAGCGTCTTGCCGGCTGACGCGAGCGCGTCGCGGGGGGCGATGGCTGGCTTCGTCTCGACGTCGATGATGAGACGGTCGAAGTCCGTGCGCTGTTCGACACGGGTGGCTTCCACCTTGTAGGTCACCTTGAGCACCGGTGAGTAGATCGAGTCGACCGGGATCCGGCCGATCTCGGCGTCGACGGCCTTGTTCTGGATGGCGGACACGTACCCGCGCCCGCGTTCCACGGTCAGTTCGACCTCAAGCTTGCCCTTGGCGTTGATCGTCGCGATGTGCAGCTCCGGGTTGTGGACCTCGACACCCGCCGGCGGGGTGATGTCACCCGCGGTGACCTCGCCCGGGCCCTGCTTGCGCAGGTACATGACCACCGGTTCGTCGTGCTCGGAGGAGACGACGATGTTCTTGATGTTGAGGATGATCTCGGCGACATCCTCCTTGACCCCCGGCACGGTCGAGAACTCGTGGAGGACGCCGTCGATCCGGATGGAGGTCACGGCCGCACCCGGGATCGAGGACAGCAGGGTGCGGCGCATGGAGTTGCCGAGGGTGTAGCCGAAGCCCGGCTCCAGCGGCTCGATGATGAAGCGGGACCGGTGGTCCCCGATCACGTCCTCGGTGAGCGTGGGGCGCTGTGCAATGAGCACGATGTACTTCCTTTCAGCCGGCGTCCGCCATATGGCGCCGGCAACGACCCGGCGATGCCGGGGGCCTGGAGGCGGAGAGGGTCAGACGCGGCGACGCTTGGGGGGACGGCAGCCGTTGTGGGCCTGCGGCGTGACGTCCGAGATCGAGCCGACCTCGAGCCCGGTGGCCTGGAGCGACCGGATCGCAGTCTCCCGGCCCGAACCCGGACCCTTGACGAAGACGTCCACCTTCTTCATCCCGTGCTCCTGCGCACGCCTGGCAGCGGCCTCGGCGGCGAGCTGGGCGGCGAACGGGGTGGACTTCCGCGACCCCTTGAAGCCGACCTGACCGGACGAGGCCCACGCGATCACCGCGCCGGTGGGGTCCGTGATGGAGACGATCGTGTTGTTGAAGGTCGACTTGATGTAGGCGTTGCCATGGGCAACGTTCTTCTTCTCCTTGCGACGGCCCTTCCGTGAAGCGGAAGTGATGCGGGTCTTGGGGGGCATGTGTCGTGTGACTCCTCGGGTCTCGGGTCCGCGCGGCGGCGGAGGGGCTACTTGGCCTTCTTCTTTCCGGCCACGGTCCGCTTGGGACCCTTGCGTGTACGGGCGTTCGTCTTGGTGCGCTGTCCGCGGACCGGAAGGCCACGCCGGTGGCGCAGGCCCTGGTAGCAGCCGATCTCCACCTTGCGGCGGATGTCGGCGGCGACCTCGCGGCGGAGGTCTCCTTCGACCTTGTAGTTCGCGTCGATGTAGTCGCGCAGTGCGACGAGGTCGGCGTCGCTCATGTCCTTCACCCTGAGGTCGGGCGAGATCCCGGTCGCCTCGAGGGTCTCCTTCGCGCGGGTGCGGCCCACGCCGTAGATGTAGGTGAGTGCAACCTCCAGCCGCTTGTCGCGGGGGAGGTCCACACCGGCAATACGTGCCACTGTCGGTCTTTCTCCTGAGAGTGTTCGGAGGTCTTGCCCGCTGCCTTCCCACAGGATTGTGGGCCCCAGCCTCCGAACCGGGGGTTGTGCGGCTCAGCCGCACCGGCAACCGGCTGTGGTGCCCGCAGGGGCACCCCGTGTTCAGCCCTGACGCTGCTTGTGGCGCTGGTTCTCGCAGATCACCATGACACGGCCGTGCCTACGGATCACCTTGCACTTGTCGCACACCTTCTTGACGCTCGGCTTGACCTTCATCTCTTGTCCTGTCCGTGCCGTGCCGGGAGGGCTCGGCGACTGTGTCACTACTTGTAGCGGTAGACGATCCGGCCGCGGGCCAGGTCGTAGGGGCTGAGTTCAACGACGACGCGGTCCTCCGGGAGGATGCGGATGTAGTGCTGCCGCATCTTTCCGGAGATGTGCGCCAGCACCACATGGCCGTTGGCCAGTTGCACCCGGAACATCGCATTGGGCAACGCCTCGATCACGCTGCCCTCCACCTCGATGACGCCGTCCTTCTTCGCCATGTCCTCCGCTTACTCTCACCCAGCAGGCGTCGACGACCTCCCCAGGGGATCTCGTCGACGACGGCGCTCCGCGCAGGCTTCGCAGGCGGATGCGCACATCCAACGCACAATGGTACGGCATCACGCCGACGCCGGGAAACCAGCCCCCGGCGTGAACTGCGGCACCAGTCAGTCGAGCACCAGCGGGGAGACCCCGAGCGGAGCGAGCGCGGCAGCTCCGGCATCCGGTGCCGTGAGAACGCTCACACCTCCGGACAGGATGGCGACCGTGTGCTCCCAGTGCGCGGCGCGCGACCCATCCCTGGTGACCACGGTCCACTCGTCGGCCAGAGTGTCGTTGGCCGCCGCGCCCGACGCCAGCATCGGCTCGATCGCGAGAACCATCCCCGGCCGCAGCCGCACCCCCCGCTCCCGGGTCGAGTAGTTGAGGACCTCCGGAGGCTGGTGCATGGCGCTGCCGATGCCGTGGCCGACATACTCCCGGACGATGGCGAGCCGCATCCCCCGCGCGGCGGCGGCGTCCACCACCCGCTCCACGGCGTCGCCCACGACGCCGAGCCGCTGGCCCGTGGCCAGCGCGGCCACCGCCGCCCAGAGCGCTGCCTCGGTCGTCGCACTCAGGGCGACGTCCTCCGGAGCGGCCGGATCGACGACGACCGTGAACGCGCTGTCACCATGCCAGCGCCTGCCTCCCGGTCCCGGGACCGAGCACCCGCCGTCGACCGACACCACGTCGCCGGGCTGGATGACCCGCTCTCCAGGGATGCCGTGGACGATCTCCTCGTTGATGGAGACGCACAGGGTGGCGGGATAGCCGTGATAGCCCTTGAAGTTGGACAGGGCCCCCGCACGCGCGAGATGGGCGGCAGCGATCTGGTCGAGCTCCGCCGTCGTCACGCCGGGCCGGATCGCCTCCCGCACCTCGGCGAGCATGCCCGCCACGATCAGGCCGGCACGTCGCATCGCCCGAAGCTCGTCCGCGTTCTTGATCTCCACCCGCTCGCGCATCACTGCTGGATGCGCTCCAGCGCGCCGACGAGTCGGCTGGTCACCTCGTCGATCTCCCCCATCGCATCGACCTCGACCAGCAGCCCCCGGTCGCGGTAGTACTCCGCCACCGGTCGTGTCTGCTCCTCGTACACCTCGAGGCGGTGCCGGATGACGGGCTCGGTGTCGTCGCTCCGGCCCTCGATGGCTGCGCGGCGCAGCAGTCGGGCGACAACCGCCTCGTGGTCGACCACGAGGTTCGCGACGGCATCGAGCCGCCCGTCAAGCAGCCTGTCCAGCTCGGCCGCCTGCGAGAGATTCCGCGGGTAGCCGTCGAGGATGAATCCGCGCTCGACGTCGGGCCGCGCGAGCCTCTCGGCGAGCATCCGGGTGGTCACCTCGTCGGGAACGAGGTTCCCGCTGTCGATGTAGGACGCGGCCAGCTGTCCCAGCTCATCCCGCGCCGCCATGTGCTCCCGGAAGATCGCGCCGGTGGAGATGGTCGGGATGCCGAAATGCTCGGCGATGCGGACGGCCTGGGTGCCCTTCCCCGCGCCCGGGGCCCCGAGGATGACGAAGCGGTGTGTCACTGCAGGAACCCCTCGTAGTGCCGTTGCTGGAGCTGGGAGTCGATCTCCTTCACCGTCTGAAGGCCGACACCCACCATGATCATGATCGTTGTCCCGCCGAATTGCATCGATTGTGAGGCGATCACCACGACCGGGATCAACGCCACGACCGCCAGGTAGAGCGAACCGGGCCATGTCAGGCGCGTCATCACGTAGTTGAGGTAGTCAGCGGTGGGTTTGCCGGCCCTGATACCGGGGATGAAGCCGCCGTAGCGCTTCATGTTGTCCGCGACCTCCTCCGGGTTGAACGTGATGGAGGTGTAGAAGAAGGCGAAGAAGATGATGAGGAACGCGTAGACGAGCATGTACCACACGCCCTGTCGGACCAGGAAGTGCTCCTGCAGCCAGAGCGACCACGAGGCGGTCGGGGCGAACTGGGCGGCGAGCACCAGATAGATGACGACCACCGCGAGCGCGAAGGCGATCATGATCGTGTTGCCCTGCTCGATCTCCAGCCGCGACTGGCCGGAATAGTCGATGAAGAAGCCGTCCGGCAGCAGCGGCCGCGCGATCTCCTCGATGGTGGCGAGGCCGTCGCCGGTGGTCACGCCGGGCATCGGCAGCGCCGAGATCGTCGCCGAGTTCAGCTGGCTGAACTGCTCGATCGCGGTGGCGGCGACGCCGGTCGAGACGGTGATGACCGCCGACAGCGGCACCATCTCGCCGGTGGCGCTGCGCACGAAGAAATCGCCCAGCCGCTCGGGGTTGTCGCGGTACTCCTGCGGCACCTGCATGATGATGTCGTAGCTGTTGGAATCGCGGTCGAACTGGGCGACCGCGCCGCCGCCGACCATGAGGCTCAGCGTCATGCCGATGTCGCGCACCGGCAGGTTGACGAAGATCATCTGCGGCGGGGCCATCGTCAGTGCGCCCCGTCCATCGGCTTCATGCAGTTGACCATCCACGGCTTGCCGTAGCGGTCCACCAGCATGCCCCAGCGTTTGGCCCAGAAGGTCTCGGCCAGCGGCATCTGCACCTGGCCGCCTTCGGCCAGCGCCGCGAACACGCGCTCGGCTTCCTCCACGCTGTCCACGTCGACGTTGATGGTGGTGGCGCACGGCCCCTGGGCAGGCGGGCCGTCGGCGGCCATCAGGATCGCGCCGCCCGC
>JALHDK010000448.1 GCA_022838965.1 Actinomycetales bacterium
CAGGCGGGCGGGCTGAGCAGGACCGCGATCATGCCGGCGACGGCGATGGTGGCCCGTTGGCGGTCGGGGGTGAGGTTTCGTGCCATGCCGAGGACGGCGTTCGCGACGACGGCGACCGCGGCCGCCTTGAGGCCGGTGATCCAGCCGGATTGGGTGGCGCCACCGAGGGCCTCCAGTCCGTAGGCGAACCCCGTCATCAGGATCGCCGAGGGCAGCGTGAAGCCGATCCAGGCGGCGAGGAGCCCGGGCAAGCCGGCCCGCTGGAGCCCGACTCCCATGCCGACCTGGCTTGACGCCGGGCCGGGCAGGAACTGGCACAGCGCCACCAGGTCGGCGTAGGCCCGCTCGGTGCGCCACTTGCGGCGTTCGACCAGGGTGCGGCGGAAGTAGCCCAGATGGGCGATCGGGCCGCCGAAGCTGGTCAGGCCGAGGCCGAGGAACACCACCAAGACTTCCCCGGCCCGCCGCCAGCAGGTTCGGCGCCCGGCCCAGCGAGACCAGAAACTCGACGGCCTCATCCCTGACGAACCGGCCCCCGCTGTGCGCGGCCCAAGCGAAGGGGGCCCGAAGCAACGACTCCACCGTGCCCGGCGGCAGCGCGGGATTCTGAGGCACGTACATCACGCACGACCGGAACGCCGGCACACCCAGCTCGTCCGGGGTGCGCCCGCGGTAGGTCACCCGTCCCTCATCCAACGGGACCAGCGCCGCCATCGCCCGCAGCAGCATCGACTTGCCGCTGCCCGAGGAGCCTCGGATCCCCACCCGCTCCCCGGCCGCCACGTCGAGGTCGACGCCGGCCCACAGGACCCGCTCACCCACACGCATCCCTGCGTCCCGCACCGACAGCAGCTGCATGACATCCTCTCCTGCGGCCAATAAATTCGATATCGCTCTACGATATCGAGCCACGATACGCTGCCTTCAAGCGGTCCACCGACCCCTCGGGCTATGGTCTGCGCAGGAGGCTCAACCGGATGAACGACTTGTTGCGTGGAGCGGTCCGGCTCCACGTCCTGCACCACGCCGCACAGGCGCCCGTGCACGGTGCCTGGATGGCCACCGAACTCGAGCGCCACGGCTACCGGATCAGCCCGGGCACGCTGTATCCGGCGCTGCACCGGATGGAACTCGAAGGCCTGATCGCCTCCGAGAAGGTCGTTGAGGCCGGACGGATGCGACGCACCTACCGGATCACCGAGGCCGGG
>JALHDK010000449.1 GCA_022838965.1 Actinomycetales bacterium
GAGGTGCTTTGTGCGCAACTTGCTGTGCGTGGCGATCGTCTCGCTAGCCGCTCTGCTGGCGCTTGGCTGCTCGTCGGGAGCCGGACCGGGCTCGGGCATAGGACCGGCGGCCTCCATCTCCATCAGCCCGAAGTCAGTGACCCTGGAGAGTGGCGATACACGCTCCTTCTCGGCCACGGTCACCGATGCCGGAGGGCAACAGGTCACGGCGGCGGAGGTGACGTGGTCCGCGGATGCCGCGATCGGGTCGATCGACTCCGCCACGGGGGTCTTCACAGCGGCGCAGGTGACCGCCATCACCGTGGGACGAGTGACAGCGAAGGCGGCGGGCACGGCCCTCTCGGCCACCGCGGATGTAACCGTTACCGCCACGGCCGAGTCGCTAGGCTATGCGGGCTCGCCGGCTTGCCTCAGTTGCCATGCGGACAAACACGGGCCGTGGTCTCAGTCGTCCCATGCCCTGAGCCTCCGCGGCTACCAACCTGGGCTGCCCGGGGTGCCCGATCCTTGGGGCGGTGGCATCGACCCGAGCGGCGTCGCGTACGTCTTGGGTGCGGGGGCCCACGCGCGGCAGTTCCTGATTTCCGATACCGAGGGCCGCGAGCTGCTGGTGCATCCCAGTCGCTACAGCGTGGCGTCGGGCGCCTGGTCGGCCGTTCACCCGGACGACTGGCAGAACCGGCCTTGGCGAGTTCATTGCGCGGGTTGCCACGTCACGGGCTTCGATGAGTCTATCCAGGCACCCCGCCCCTTTGCGGAGCCGGGCGTGGGCTGCGAGGCCTGTCATGGCCCTGGCGCGGAGCATGTGGCCTCGGGAAGCGAGGCCGACATCCCCAGCCTACGGCCCGCGGATGGGGAGATCACGGCGGCACGGGCCTACGACATCTGCGCGTCCTGCCATTCGCGCGGCAGATCCCCCAGCGGCGTCTATCAGTTTGCGGAGGGCTTCGTCCCAGGCGCGGAGCTCAGCGACCATTTCACGCCCGTGGCCGAGGGTGACGCGGAGGCCTTCTGGCCGCGGGCCGTCGGTGCTCCCCTCGTCTCTCGACTGAACTACCAGCAGGCCATCGACCTGCGCCAGAGCCCCGGCCATGGCTCCTGCATGGACTGCCACGATCCCCACGGGCCGACGGGCTTCCGCGCCCAGCTCCGCGAAGCCCCGGAGACGGACGCCCTCTGCCTCGGCTGCCACGGCGAGATGGCTGGC
>JALHDK010000450.1 GCA_022838965.1 Actinomycetales bacterium
GCCACGCGCGGGTCGTCCACCAGCGCGGCGCCGGCGTCGAACACCGCCTCCAGCGTCCGTAGCTGCTTGTCGGTCGGCCTGGTGAACGGGTTGGCGTTGCCGTTGGCCGGCTGGAAGTACTGGAACGACCGCTTGGAGCTGAGCAGGGTCTCGGCGTGCTTGCTTTCCAGGATGGCCGGCGCGTGGAGCCGAACGATGACCGCCACGTCCGCCGGCGTCGGGTCGGGCCCCAGCTCGAGCTGCTTGCGGAGCGCGGGCGGGAGCTTGCCGATCTCCTCGCGGAGCGCGTCCATGCCCTCCGGGGTCGCCATCTCGTCCACGAAGAAGAGGTCGTCGACCAGCTCGCGGGGCGTCGACTCGTCCGGCGTCATCAGGACGTGAGCGAGCGCCTCGTAGTCCAGCTCGCCCGGCGCCGGCCGCGGGACCACCTTGCCGCCGTAGGTGCCCGTCGCCTCGGCGGCGTAGAGCACCGGCCCGGTGTTGGCCAGGGCCACTCCGCGACGGGCGAAGTAGGCCTTGTGCTGGCCGAGCAGGGAGAGCAGATTCTCCGTCCGGATGGACTTGAGCGTCTCCTGGTTCGTGAACCTCCTGAGCGTGAACGTCGACATCTGCACCTCCAGTCCGGCCGGAACTGTCACCTAAACAGTTAACACGCCGGTCAAAAAAAGAGTACCCGTCCGACTACAGCAACAGCCTCCCCTGCGGATCGTTCGCGTCGTCGACGAGCTTCAGGTCGACGAGCCGAATGCGCATCGCCTGGTTGGACACGTTGCTGAAGTTGCCGGCCGCGATCACCTCGCTCGCGAAGTCGCGCAGCTCGGGGCTGAATTCGCTCCCGCCCTTGAGCGCCTTGAGGTGCGGGATCATCACGGGCAACGTGCCGCGCACCTGCTTGGCCGTCGCGCGCATGTCCGCCTCGGGCATGAGCAGCCGGGCCGCGAACTGGTCGGCCTGCCACTCCGCGGGGTCTTTCTTCGTCGAGCGGCAGACGATGGCCGGCCGCGCGGCCCGGCCCTCCTCGAAGGCGTAGAGGGGCAGCGTCACCTTGTCCATCTCGATGATGGGCCGGTGCATCCACCAGTGGCCGATCTCGTGGGCCAAGGTGAAGGCGAGCCGTCCCTCTTGGCCCTCGAGCGAGCTGTCGAGGCGGACGACCTTGTCCTCGAGCCAGGTAGCCCCGAGGACGTCGGGCATCTTGAGCAGCT
>JALHDK010000451.1 GCA_022838965.1 Actinomycetales bacterium
ACGGTCAGATGCGCGACCACGAGTCCTTCCAACGCCCACCGCAACGCCCGTCGGGACAACTTCGCCCGCGGCTCGGCGGCTCTGCTCATGTCCTGACGCCACACATGCCCGCACTCGCCGCAGCGGTAGCGACGCACGGTGACGAGCAAGATGGTGGGTCGCCAGCCGAACGGCTCGTGCGCCAGACGACGCACCACGGTGCCACGTGGCGTTCCCTCGCAGCCGCACCGCCGGCACCACTGGTCCGGCTCAACGACCCGGCAGGCCAACACGGCCCGCTTCGGCTCGATCTGTTGGCCGACGACCTCCAGGCCGAGCTCGTCGAGGCGGGTGAACGTGGTCAGGTTGGGGCGCGTGAAGGTAGCGTGAGGCACGTCGAGGTCTTCCGGATGGTGAGTGTGAGAACTTCCATCTTCGGGAGGCCTCGACCCTCATCCGCGGACCGACGCGCCGCCGTGATCACCCCGCCTCTACACCCTCAAATGTGATGAGCCCGTTGATCGCCCCTACCCGATGGGTCACCGCGAGCTACTTGAGCGAGTGGCGGACCTCGGCCTCATGGTCAGCGAGGTTCCACCCGGTGCCGTGCCTACGCGCCACCGCTTCCTCGCTCGGGCGCGGCTGATGGCCGCGCTCTCCGCAGCAACCGTCGTAGTTGAGGCTGGCGTCCGCTCTGGATCGATGGCCGTCGCACGGCGCGCGCACGAGCTCGGCCGCGCCGTAGGTGCTGTTCCCGGTCCGGTGACCAGCGCAACAAGTGTCGGCCCGCATCGACTCCTTGCAGAGGGCCACGCTCGGGTGGTTGCCCGTGCGAGCGATCTCCTCGATCCTGACGGGCGAAACCTACGTCACGGAACCCGCGAATCGCTCAAACGAGATGTCGTCGAGAGTAGGAAGCCAGAATCCACAACGTCCCCCCAGCTCTAGAAGGAGACTCAAGAGCTGTTGCCGGAGTCATAGAGGAGCTTCCCGTCGAATGCCGGGCGCGACTGGTGCTGGAGCAACAGCGACAAGAGTCCCCGCGCCGCTGTATCCGAAACCCTCGCGAGCCGCTCCACGCCGAACTCGATCTTCGCCGCCTTCGCATCTATCGTCGCCGTGAGACCGTCACTGTGCTTGGTGGCTGTTCCGAGCAGCGCGGCGGTGACGTGCCTGCGAGCAAGACGAACCTCAGCATCCTTGCCCTGGACCGTTTCCAGGGCCG
>JALHDK010000452.1 GCA_022838965.1 Actinomycetales bacterium
TCACGGTCTACCGGGAAAGCCTCGGTGCGGAGGCTCTGACCCTGCTCGCGGAGCTCGTCGCGCGGGCGGCCAGGAACCTCGCGGATCTCGACCTCAGCGAAGGCGGCGCGGATCCCATCGCCCTTCCCGCACGCCCTCTCATCGCACTCGCCGTGCTCGGGCTCGATGGCCTCGCCGGTAACGACCTGCCGATGACCTTCGCTGCCACTCTCGCGACTCTCGAGGCGCGAGCCGGAGAGCCGGCCTCGCCATGACCCCCGGCGACTTCACCTGCGAGATCGATCATCCCACCCTCGCCGCGGTGGCCGAGGCCGCTCGGCTCCTCGAACGGTGGGCGCTTGCCACCGGTATCCGTTTCGAGCAACGGCGTGAGCTCCTCCTCGTCTTCGACGAGCTCGCCACGAACGTGGCGAAGCACGCGACGGGAGCCACCCGCCTCGCGATCCGTGCCCGGCGGTCCGCACCTGCCTCGACGGAGATCGAGCTCGAGGACGATGGCGTCGCCTACGACCCTTTCGCCCGGCCCGAACCCGACACCACGCTGCCGCTCGCCTTGCGTGAACCCGGAGGGCTCGGTATCCAGATCGTGCGCCGTCTCGCGGCGCGGGTGGAGTACCGGTACGTGGACGGCCGCAACCGGACCGGCGTGGTGCTCGGCCGCTGACGTTCCAGATCAGGAAACGCGGAAGATCAGCCGCACGGTACCGATCTGCACGTGGTCGCCGTCGGCGAGCAACCGCTCGATGACCCGCTCGCCGTTGACGTAGGAGCCGTTCTCCGACTGCAGGTCCTTGAGAACCCACCCTTCGTCAGAGAGAGCGATCTGCGCATGCCGCCGGGAAACCGCCGGCTTGTCGAGATGGACCTGGTTGGCCGGCGTGCGACCGATGAACGAGAGCGGCTCGAGCTGGAACTCCGCGGCACCGAGATCCGGATCGATCGCCACCAGCTTCGCGAGATTCAGGATGATGGTGCGACCGCCCGTGGTCTCGAGCGTCGCGGGTGCTGCCGCCTCGGACGCGGCTGCCGGAGCGGCCTGCACGACGGGGCCCGGGCAATGCCCGCTCCTTCTTCGGACACCTGCCCGCCGCCCGTGGAACGGGAACGGTTCGGCTTCGCCAACGAGGTGTTCCCCTCGTTCCGTTCCGCGCGCGAAGTGACCATGGACCGCATGGAGTCCGCCTACCTCATGGAACTCATCCG
>JALHDK010000453.1 GCA_022838965.1 Actinomycetales bacterium
CACCAGCCGCCTGATCAAGGCGAGCGCGCTGTTGGCGGATACGCGGGTGTTGCTCACCGAGTGGGACATAACGCAGCCCGTAGCGGATAATCTGGCGCGGCTGCGCGAGCAGAACGTCTTCGGCAAGGCGTCGCGCAAGCGGGTGAATGACATTATGGCGATTTTCCGCCAGCGTTACTTCGACGATCCTGGCGTGGGCGCGGCGTTGGTGACGTGGGTGCAGGGCAGCCCCGAAGCCCAGCCACTCCCATCGGGCTCGGCGCGGCGAGTGGAGAGCCTGGGCCGGGTGCCCGTCGTCCGATCCGCGCAGACGGACTCGGAGGGCCGGTGGGCGATGGCGGGGCTGCCGGGCGGTAGCCTCTATGTGCAGGCGGAAGGCTACCAGCCGGCGGAGACGCGAGGCGGAGAGATGCGGCTGGATCCTGCCGAGGGGGTGAGGGCGGTTGTCTTCCTGGTGGATCATCTGGGGTGTCTGGTACCGGGTCAGGCCATCTGGGAGACCGCGCCGGGGCTGCGTGTGGCGACGGTCACGGACGCCTTCGGCGCGGCGCGCATAACGGTGCCCTCGGATCGCGACGTGGCCCTGAACGCCGTCGATCCCGTGTTCCTCACTCGGGTCACATCGAGCATTGCCGGAGAGCCCGAGGGGCCGTTCCTGACACTGCAACTGCCCCCACCGGACCAATGGATTGGCGACTTCGAGATGGGGCCCTCATGGACGCCGAACGATGCCCGCAAGAGCGCGGGCGAACCGGCGGTGACGCGGATCGGACTGGTGGAGGACGGACCGCACAGGGAGGCATCCGTGTGCGCGGAGATCTCGTTCGACGGCCTACCGGAGGGGGGCTGGACCAACGCCTACTCCCAGCCGGTTGACTTGTCGCCCTACAACGCGATCCGCTTCTGGTACGCTGGCGAGCCGTCGGCCCGAGGAGCGGCCATCACGCTGCACTGCCTTGGGACCGGCGACGGCGAGCGGTTCCTCCGCGCGCCCGTAGGCCTTGGAGGTGAGGGCTGGCAGGAGGTTGTGGTCGATCTCGGCGAGTTCACCGACGCCGTGGGCGGACCGCGACCGGAGGATCTGCAGCGCGTGAGCGTCCAGGTGTCCGTGTCAGGTGGGGGGCCGTTAGAGCCCTGGAATGTGCGACTCTGGGGCCTCCGGGCCTACCGGCGTGGTGAGTAGGGAGCACGGGGTTTGCTG
>JALHDK010000454.1 GCA_022838965.1 Actinomycetales bacterium
GCTAGGCGTCCCCTAGTTTCCTGGCACCTGGAAGGAGGCCCACCAGTGGCCCATGTGATTGACGCGGATACGTGCATCTCTTGCGGCGCCTGTGAGGCGGTCTGCCCCGAGAGCGCTATCTCCGAGGGCGACGGCGCCTATGTCATCGATGCCGCGAAGTGCACCGACTGCGGCACGTGCGTCGGGGAGTGCGCCGTCGAGGCTATCTCCGGCCCGTAAGCACCCTCTCACGCTGGGTACGATGAAGCTCCCGCTGGCTGCCGCGAAGGCACTCCGCGGGAGCTTCGTCGTGTACGGCGAGAAGTAATCGCCGCCCGAGATAGCCATTCCGTACTCCATTTGGCCCCGCCTGTGAGGCATAACTCCGGTGGTCGGGGGTGTGTCACGCGAGGAGATGAGTACTGATGCCCCACACCCCTCCCATGGGTGAGAGTACGCCGGAACTCGAGCGGCTCGCCAGCAAGGGCGCTTGGGTGGCCCCCCTGTTGACCTTCATCGGGATCGTCGCGGTGCTGCTCGCCGGCGGATACGGCTGGGCCAGGAACCACGTCGATGCCGTGTCCGATGCCCCGGGCCACTCGGTGAACTGCCTGGACTGCCACGGTTCGGGCGCACCCGCGGCCGAGTAGCGGCGCCTCTCAGGCGGGCTCGAACAGCCAGGGCGCCGCATCGGGCAGGCGATGGATCGCGTCGATCACCACATCAGCCGCGCGGTCTCCGTGCGCCACTCCGCCAACGAGCACGGTGCTCATGCCAAGGTCCCTCGCGGGCGCGAGGAAGCGCCGGGTGTCCTCGACCATAGTGACCTTTGTGGCGTCGTCCACGCCCAGAGCGTGGAGAGCGCCCTCATAGGCGGCGGGATCGGGCTTGCCGCGGTAGCCGGTCTCCTCGATGGTGTAGACACGCTCGAAGGCGCCGGCCACGCCGAGGGCTTCGAGGACGCCCCAGGCGTGGCCGCGCGGGGCGTTCGTGAAGGCGGCGACCCGGGCGGTGATCCGGCCAAGCATGGCCCTGAGCCGCTCGTCGGGCCGAAGGTAGTCGCGCGGGTCGACGGCGGAGAGGAAGCCGTAGTAGACGTCGGGGTCGACGCCGTGGAGGGCGATCAGCCCTCGCAGGGTGGAACCGTGGGCGCGGAGGGTGCGGCTGCGCAGGCTGTCGGCGGCCTCGATGTCGAGGCCGAGGTGCTCGGCCACGAACTCG
>JALHDK010000455.1 GCA_022838965.1 Actinomycetales bacterium
CGCCGTTGGATGCCGTGACACGGTAGACGCGGTATGCGACCACATCCTCCGCGCCGCCCAGCTCATCGGGCGAGGGCTCGAAGGAGATGTTGATGCCCGACGGCTGATCCAGGGCCCGGTCCTCGGCCTCGAGGTTCGTGGGGGGCGCGGGAGGCTCCTCATCGTCAGCGGTGCGGCCCAGGGCGTAGACGGCGATGACCGTCGGCTCCGCGTTCGGGTCCCGCCGGCCCTTGAGGGTGTACTGCCAGCGGACGCCCGGCTTCGCGGAGTCGTCGATGTACTCCACCGCCGTGGGGTCGAGGCTGGCGAGGGTCTCCGGAGAGACGGCGCCGTCGTAATCCTGACGCTCGAGGAGCAGCTCGGTGAGCCCGAGCTCGCTGTCGATGGGCTTCCAGGCGAGCCGGATGCCTCCCTCGCCGAAGGGGGCCTGGGCCTCGGCCGCCAGCTCCGTGGGCGGCGGCGGTGGCGGCTGGTTGCAGCCCCCGAGCCCGAGGAGCAGGCCGGCTGCCGTCAGCCCGACCAGGATCGCGCGCAGAGCTCTCACGCCGTCACCTCCCGATCTTCGTGATCCTGAATGTACCGCTGCGCGCGGCTCCGGGCCCACGCGTCCGCCGACTCGACGGCCTCCAAGGTGTCGGCCGGCAGGACCTCGTGGCCCGTCAGCGCGTGCTCGACGGTCCGGGCGATCGCTCCGAAGGGGATGCGCCCCTCGAGGAACGACGCGTTCGCGACCTCATTGGCGGCGTTCAGCACCGTCGTCGCCGTTCCGCCCAGACGCGCGGCCCGGTAGGCCAGATCGAGGCACGGGAACCGCTCCGCATCGACGGGCTCGAACTCCATCGCCATGGCCGCGCCCCAGTCCATGTGATCGAAGGGGTTGGCCGGCCTGGCGGGGGCGAGGAGCGCGTACTGGATCGGCAGCCGCATGTCGGGCCGACCCATCTGCGCCAGGGCCGATCCGTCATCGAACTCCACCATCGAGTGCACGATACTCTGAGGATGCACGATGACCGCGATGCGGTCCAGCGGCGCCTCGAAGAACCGCATCGCCTCGATGACCTCGAGCCCCTTGTTCATGAGGGAGGCGGAGTCGACCGTGATCTTGGCGCCCATGCTCCACGTGGGATGGTTCAGCGCCTCAGCCACCGTCGCCGCCTCGATGCGCTCCCTCTCCCACGTGCGGAAGGGGCCTCCCGAGG
>JALHDK010000110.1 GCA_022838965.1 Actinomycetales bacterium
GCACGCCGATGGCGATGCGACCGTAGAGGGACTGGGTTTCGCCGCGATCGTCCAGCAGCTTGACAACGAGCACCGTGGAGGAGAAGGACAGCGCGAAGGCGACCACCGCCAGCGTCGTCCAGGTCCAGTCGGCCAGGAGGGAGAAACCCAGCAGCACCAGGATCGCGAGGAGCGCAATCCCGGCGACGAAACTCCCGACCAGGTGCAGCGTGGCCGTGAGCCAGACCTCGCGGCGCAGCAGGGTGCGCAGCTCCAGCTTCAGACCGACGCCGAAGAGCAGCAGGGTGACACCGAGGTCGGCGATGGCGGAGAGCTCGGCCACCCGCTCGACCGCCAGTGCGTTGAGGATGAACCCGGCGGCGAGGAATCCGAGCAGCGGCGGCAGCCGGAGCGCGAGCGCCACCAGCCCGGCGGTGAATGTGACCACCAGGTAGATCGCGACCGTCTCCACCGTCTCCCTCCTCAGCGCCCTCGAGGGGAGGCGTGGACCCATGCTCCCATGGGGTCCGGTGGCGGGGCGGGCCGATCAGCCGGTGGTCCCGCCGGGATCGGGTGCGCCGTGCTGCCCCGCGGGATCGTCCAGGAACGCCGACGAGGAGTCGTGCAGCGCGCCGAGGCCGTAGGCGATCTCGAGGTTGCGCCTGGTGAGCACCTCGCCGGGCGTGCCGGAGGCCACCACCCGGCCGGACATCAGGAGCACCCGATCCGCGGCCCGCGCCTCGTCGAGGTCGTGCGTGGTGAGGATGACGGAGTGTCCCTTGTCGCGTTCGGAGTGGATGATCCGGTCGATCGTCCGGGCGGAGGTGATGTCCAGCCCGGTGAGGGGTTCGTCGAGCAGGACGAGTTCGTGCTCCTGGGCGATGCCCTGCGCGACGTAGACACGCTGCCGCTGTCCCCCCGAGAGTTCGCCGAGATGGCGCCCGGCGAGCCCGCTGATCTCGAGCTGGTCCATCGCGTGCTGCACACGCGCGCGATCCTCGCGGGTGAACGGGCGGAACCACCCGGTGGACGGGAAGCGGCCCATCGCCACCACCTCGCGCACGGTGATGGGTGTCCCCGGGGCCACCGTGACCGTCTGCATCACGTAGGTGGTGTGGGGGCGGGCGGCCGCGGGCGTCAGTCCCAGCACCCGGAGCGTGCCCCCGCGGAGGGGGAGGATGCCCGCGAGGGCGTGCAGCAGGGTGGACTTGCCGGAACCGTTCGGCCCGATCACGGCCGTGACCGACGCGCGCGGGAGGGTGAAGCTGGACGGTCCCACCGCGACGGTCTCCGCGTACCCGAGCACGAGGTCCTCCGCCTCGACCAGTGGGGTGCTCACCGGCTCACCTCCCCCCGGGTCGCGGC
This sequence comes from Actinomycetales bacterium, assembly GCA_022838965.1. Next base: position 1,345 of record JALHDK010000110.1, read on the forward strand.
CGCACGGGAGGCCAGCGCCCGCGCGCGAGCCCGCGTGCCCGCGAGGACGAGGAAGAACGCGAGGATGGGGACGAGGGCCATGGTTGCCGACCCGGCGGTTCCGAGGTGGTAGCTGATCACCAGACCGAGCCAGACGGAGGCCGCCGCGATCACCACGGAGTAGACCATCATCCGGGGGATGGTGCGCGCGAGGAGGGCGGCGGTGGCCGGCGGGCCGATCAGCAGGCCAAAGATGAGCAGTGTCCCCACGGACTGGAAGCTGCCGATGACCGCGATCGCGATGAGAACCAGGAGCAACCCGTGCGCCAGCCTCGGCCGCATGCCCAGTGCCTGGGCCTTCAGGGGCGAGAACGCGAGGGCCAGGAGGGGACGGTAGAGCGCGAGCGAACCCGCCACCACGAGGGCGGCCAGCACCGCCTGCGTGCGCAGGTCCTCTGCGGTGACGCCGAACACGTCACCGAAGAGGATGCTCGTGAGGTTCCCCGTGTACGCCTCGGTCCGGGAGATGATCACCACGCCGAGAGCCAGCATGCCCACGAACAGCAGCCCGATGCCGGTGTCCTCCTTCAGGGTGGTGGTGCGGTGGACGTAGGCGATGCCGGCCACCATGACGGCCGCGGCGATGGCCGCACCGAGGTAGGGCGAGAAGTCGAGCAGGACCGCTGCCGCGATGCCGGGAAGGACGCCGTGGACGAAGGCGTCCCCGAAGAAGCTCATCCCGCGCAGGACCAGCCACACCCCCACGATGGACGCCATCACGCCGGCGATCAGCCCGCCCGCGAGCGCGCGTTGCTGGAAGCCCAGCGCGAAGGGCTCGAGGAACCAGTCCGGGGTCACCCGAGTGCTTCCGCGATGAGCGTGGCATTGGTGATCATCATGCCGGCGTAGGTGTCCGCCCCCGAGCCGGCCGGTCCCAGGCTACCTACGTGGAGCGGGACCACGGTGAGGCCCCCTGCCTCGGCGGCGACGGCGTCGACCAGTGGCGAGGGGGCCGCCGTGTTCGAGAAGATCGCCGGAACGCCGAGGTCCCGGACCGTCCCCACGAGCGCCGCCAGCTGGGCCGACGACGGCTCGGCGTCGGTGGATCCGCCGGGGATGACCACTCCCGCGACGCGGAATCCATACGCCTCGGCGAAGTAGCCGAACGAGTGGTGATCCGTGACGAGGATGCGTCGCTCGGGTGGGACCCGGGCGAGGATGGCGCGCACCTCCGTGTCGGTCTCCAGCAGGGCGTCGCGCGTGCTGGCACCACAGCTGCGGAATTCGCCGTTGCCGGTGTCCTCCGCGAGGACCTCGCCCATGACCTCCGCCGCGAGGGCCATCCGGGCGGCGTCGAGCCAGAAGTGCGGGTCCTCCGCGCCGTGGTCGTGCCCCTCGTGGGTCTCGCCCTCGGCCAGGGGCTCCTCGGCGAAGCCGATGGGGTCCACCAGGGGCGCGAGCTCGACCACCCGGGCGCCGTCGCTCGTCGCGGCCTCCAGGGCGGAGGTGAGGCCCTCCTCCAGCCCGAGGCCGTTCGCGAACACGATGCCGGCCCGGGCCAGCGCCGCCACCTGTGCCGACGACGGGGCGAAGGTGTGCGGATCGTCCCCGGGCCCCATGAGCGTCGCCGACCGCGCCCCGGCGCAGGCCGTGATGTCCGCGAGGACGTCGCCGATCGGCGTGGTGGTCGCCATGGCGACGACGTCCGCGTCCGCCGGCCCGGCGCATCCCGCCAGCGTCACGGCCGCAGCCACCCCGAGCCCACCCAGAGCCTTCCTGAGAATCATTCTCAGAACAATACGGCACGGGACCCCACAAACGCTGGTGGTCCCTCGCCGGCGGGGGAACAATGGGAGGCACACCCCGGGAGGTGACATGACAATCGACTTCGGCACCGCGATGGGCAGGCCCGCGGTGATGATGATCCTGGAGGGGCGGCTCCTCGACCGAGACGCGCTGGAGCAGTTCCAGGGAGTGGCCGAGGCCTACTTCGGCGAACTCAGCAGCGTCGCCTGCGACTGCAGTGGGACGACGGCGACCCCCGGCGATTCCGCGCCCTGTTCGAGTACGAGACCGAGCAGGATTTCGCGGCCGACGACGTCCGCTCCCGCGTCGATCCGCGGCTCCGCGACGCGCACTCCCGTCTCGCCGACCTCCTGTTCGAACCGCCCGAGGTCTCGATCTGGCGCGAGACCGCGCGCCAGCACAGCGAGGATCTCGTCCGGGCGTACTGGGGCCTGGTCGACGCGCGGGAGTGGCAGGGCCTGCGTGCCATCCTCGCGGACCGCATCGTCATGGAGTGGCCTGCCTTCAACGAACGGATCGTGGGCGCGGAGAACGTGATCGCCGCCAACATGTCCGCCCCGGAGAACTGGGTGGCCAAGGTCAACTGGGTGGTGGCGAGCGGGGACCACGCCGCCTCCTCCGTGGAGGTGCTGCTCACCACGGGCACGCGATGGGTGCTCGGCACCTACTGGACGATCATCGACCGCCAGATCGTCGCGGCGACCGAACACTGGTGTCCGTTCGGCGTCGCGGAGCCCCCGGCGTGGCGGCGGCGGTTCGCCGAGCCGATCGTGCCGGGGGGCGCCCGGCAGCTCAGCGATTGATCCGGTGGCGTATCGCGTCTTCGAACACGCGCCGCAGATGGTCGTTGAAGAGGACGAGCCGCACCTCGGTGATGTCAGCCCACGCCGGGTTGTCCTCGGTGAGCACCTCCGCCGCGATCCGGGCGACATCGGCCGGGTCCCAGCCGTAGATCCCGGCACTGATCGCCGGGAAGGACACCGACTCCGCACCGACGGCGACGGCGGCGTCGAGGGACTCGCGGAAGCAGGAGGCGAGCAGGCGCGGATCGCGTTGTCCCTGGTGCCAGTTCGGGCCCACGGTGTGGATCACCCAGGCCGCGGGGAGCCGCCCACCCGGCGTCGCCACCGCCTTGCCGACCGGTAGCCCGTCGCGCAGTGTCGTCTCGCGCAGCTTCCGGCAGTGAGCGAGGAGTTCGGGACCGGCCGCGCGGTGGATCGCTCCGTCGACGCCGCCGCCTCCCAGCAGCGAGGAGTTCGCCGCGTTGACGATCGCGTCCGTGTCCTGTTTCGTGATGTCGCCCGTGATGACGGTGATCCGCATGGTCACGCCCCCTTCTTCCGGCGTCCGGGCGGCTCCGCGGGGGTGTCGGGCTGGGCCGCGGCCGCCCGTCTGATCTCGAGGCTCCGCCGCAGCGCCTCCATGAGGTCGACGACGTCGCCCCCCGCCGCCGGCCCGGTGGGACCGAACGTCGCCTCCGTGTCAACGGCGTCGCCCGTCCGCAGCTTCTCCTCGATGAGGATGCGCAGTTCGCGCTGGTACTCGTCCTCGTACGCCTCCGGGTGGAAGTCGCCGGAGTACTGCTCCACCAGGGCCGCGGCCATCGCCAGTTCCTGGGTGCTCACCTTCACGTCCGCGGTGGCGGCGGGGAACTGCGCCTCCCGGATCTCGTCGGCCCAGCGCAGCGTCTGCAGCACGAGGACGTCGCCGCGCACCAGCAGGACTGCGAGCCGGGTCTTGCGTCGCAGCGCGAACTGCACCACCGCCACCCGGTCCGTGGTCCGGAGCGTCTCGCGCAGCAGGTGATAGGCCTTCGGCGACTTCGAGTCGGGCTCGAGGTAGTAGGCCGAGTCCAGCATGATCGGCTCGATCTGGTCCCGGGGCACGAACTGGACCACCTCGATCTCCCGGCTGCGCTCCGCCGGAAGGGCGGCGAAGTCCTCCTCGCGCAGGATGACCGTCCGGTCGCCGGCGGAGTAGGCCTTGGCGATGTTCTCGAAGGCCACCTTCTCGCCGCACACCTCGCACCGCCGCTCGTAGCGGATGCGACCGCCGTCGGCGTCGTGGACCTGGTGGAGGGGCACGTCGTGGTCCTCGGTCGCCGCGTACACCTTCACGGGAACGTTGACCAGCCCGAAGGCGACGGCACCGGTCCAGATGGCCCTCATCCCCCCAGTGAAGCACCGGAGTCCTCCCGGCGCGAGGGGTGCTGGGTCCATGTCGCCGGCGAGTGGCGGGCGCGGCGACTGGCGTCCGATCCCGGGTGAGGGCACAGTGGGGCTGGAAGGAGGGGCCATGCCTCCCGGCGAGCAGTGGGTGACAGTGGCGGGCCGGCGGCTGAAGGTCACCAACCTGGACAAGGTGATGTACCCGGCCACGGGCACCACCAAGGCGGACGTCTTCGCCTACTACGCCGCGATCGCGCCCGTCCTCATTCCGCAGGCCGCGTGGCGGCCGGTGACGCGGAAGCGGTGGGTGAACGGTGTGGGCACCGCCGAGGAACCCGGACAGGTCTTCTTCCGCAAGGACCTGGAGGACTCCGCGCCGGACTGGGTGCCACGCTTCGCGATCCGGCACTCCTCCGGCACCAACGTCTACCCGCTCGCGAACCACCCGGCCGTGCTCGCGTGGTTCGCCCAGCTCGCCGCCCTCGAGCTGCACGTCCCGCAGTGGCGCTTCGCGCCGGACGGCGTCCCGCAGCCTCCCGACCGGATGGTGATCGACCTCGACCCCGGCGACGGCGTGACCCTCGTGGACTGCGCCGTGGTGGCGCGCCTGTGCCGCGAGGTGCTGGTGGAGATGGGGATGGACGCGGTCCCCGTGACGTCGGGCTCGAAGGGCATCCATCTGTACGTGCCCCTCCCCGGGGACCACTCGTCCGCGGAGGTCTCCGCGGTGGCGCGCGAGATGGCGCTCGCGCTGGAGGCCGACCATCCGGACCTCGTCGTGTCGCTGCAGCGGAAGGCACTGCGTGCCGGGCGGGTGCTCCTCGACTGGAGCCAGAACAACGCCAGCAAGACCACCGTGTGCCCGTACTCGCTCCGCGGCCGGCTGCGGCCGACGGTCGCCGCACCCCGGACCTGGGACGAGCTCGCGGACCCCGCCCTGGCCCACCTGGATCACGAGCAGGTTCTGGAGCGGGTGCGGCGCGGCATCGACCCCATCGCCGCCCAGGGATGGCGTGGCCCGCTCGGCGAGGGCGACGCCGCCCCCACCGACCGTCTCGCCCGCTATCGCGCCATGCGCGACCCCGCGCGCACCCCGGAGCCGATCCCCGCCGACCTCGCCGGCGCTGAGGGCGCTCCCCAGGAGACGCGCTTCGTCATCCAGCGTCATCAGGCCCGCCGGCTGCACTGGGACGTCCGGCTGGAACGGGACGGGGTGCTCGTCTCCTGGGCGGTCCCGAAGGGCCCGCCCCTGGACGTCGGCAACCGGCTCGCGGTGCAGACCGAGGACCACCCCCTCGAGTACGCCGCGTTCGAGGGCACGATCCCGGCGGGGGAGTACGGCGCCGGCGAGGTCACGATCTGGGACGCGGGGACCTGCGAGATCGAGAAGTGGCGGGAGGGGAAGGAGGTGATCGCGGTTCTCCACGGCCGGCCGGACGGCGGCCTGGGCGGGGTGCCGCGCCGCTACGCCCTCATCCACACCGGCGGGGAGGAT
>JALHDK010000456.1 GCA_022838965.1 Actinomycetales bacterium
CCCCAGGCCCGCACGATCCAGTTCGACACGCTCCTCGGCGCCTTCCTGCCGGAGCGCTACACGCTGCAGGTCGAGGATGCGGAAGGCACCACGCGCACCCGCACGATCGATCGTGCGGCCCTTCGAACCGGTGCGGCGCCGCCAGCCACCGAAGGCCGTTGGCTCGCCGATGACCTCGCGATGATCCGGGTCCCGAGCTTCATCCCGCCTGAGGCCGAGGAGTGCGCCCGGGCCTATGTCCAGGAATTCGCCGGCGCGTCGGCCCTGATCGTCGATGTCCGCGACAACCACGGCGGCAGCACACCAGGCGGCCTGATCTCGCGCCTGATGGACCGGCCCTATCGCTGGTGGGCGGAGAGCAGCCCTCTGACAGTCGGGCTTCTCGCCGTCCAGGCGCAACGCGGGGGCGACGCCATCTTCCGCTCCGCGCACCTCCAGTGGCCCGCTTCGGTGAGCGATCCGGACCCTTCGGGCTACAGAGGAAGGCTCGCCCTCCTGGTCGACCGGGGGACGCTCTCCGCCGCCGAGGACTTCACGATGCCCTTCAAGGACAACGGGCGGGCCGTGATCGTCGGCGAAACGACCGGCGGCTCCACGGGCCAGCCCTTTGTGCACACATTCGAGCAGGGCATCCTGCTCGCAGTCGGCACGAAGCGCGCGACCATGCCCGATGGCACCCCGTTCGAGGGCATCGGCATCGCGCCGGACGTTCCGGTCGAGGTGCGGCGTGAGGACCTCTACGCCGGGCGCGATCCCGTGCTCGAACGCGCCGTCGCCCTGGCCCGTGGTTAGGGATTGGTCGAGACGGAGAGAGACACCGATGCCGGACCCCTGCTCGATCTGCAGCCTGCTCAAGGACGTTCAGACGTCCTTCTACAAATACGCCGCGCCCGAGTACGATATCCCGCTGCCCCCAGCCGCCGCCCGGCTCGCCATCGTTCTGACGCCGGACCTCCACGATCCCGAGGTCTACCACGTCCGCTGTTGCCCCGAGTGCGGCACGCTCTACACCTATCGCTTCTCCTACGAGTATCACACCAACGGCAGCGAGGACGAGGAGGAGCTATCCCGGATGTCGCCTGCCGAGGCCGGGGCCTACCTCCGTGCGCAGGCGCGAGCGCTGGAGGCGCTCCGTCGCGACATCGATGCACTGGAGAGCAACGCCGGCCAGTGGGCCGACTACCTCGACCGG
>JALHDK010000457.1 GCA_022838965.1 Actinomycetales bacterium
GCAGCGGGCCGACGGGACGCCCTTTGGCAGCCGCATCCTGCTGGCCTTCTCCGTGGAAGACGTCACACCCCTCCCCCCAACGGCGACGTTCGCGCCGCCAACGCCAACGATGACGCCGGTCCCCCTGGCCTTCGAAGAGGTCACGCTCCTCGACTGGCAGGACAACGACAGTCGCGGCACGTGGTCGGGCACCGCCCAGATCGTGGTCAGCGGGGGCTCCGGCGAGACCCGTTACTTCGTGAGGGCCGTGCTCCCCAACAATGAGATCGCCGGTGGCGTGCTGGCGTTCGAAGGCCGCCACTGCGAGGCCGTCGTCCTCGACCTGGTGGTGCTTTCGGGCGCGGAGGAGGTGCGTTGGACCGGAGAGATCGCCTACCCCGCACCGGAGAGGTGCCCGTAGGGATGGAGGGGGCAGAGGCGCGCCGGCGTGGGTCTATGGACGAGTCACAGCGTCGTGAGCAGAGCGCGATGGTCGCCCTGATCCGGCACCGTGGTGTGGCGGACGAGCGCGTCCTGCACGCCATGGAGACCGTCCCGCGGCACCTTTTCGTCCCCCCGCCGCACGCCTACGACGCCTACCACGACTGCGCCCTGCCCATCGGTCACGACCAGACCATCTCGCAGCCCTACATCGTCGCCCTCATGACCGAGGCCCTGGAGCTGACGCCGGGGGCGCGCGTGCTGGAGATCGGCACGGGCTCGGGCTACCAGGCGGCGGTGCTTGCGGAGATGGGCATGGAGGTCTACACGGTGGAGCGCATCGCAGCGCTCTGTGACTCGGCCCGGGAGCGGCTGGCTCACCTGGGCTACGCCGTGGCCCAGCGACTGGCCGACGGCTACGCGGGCTGGCCGGAGGCCGCGCCCTTCGCGGGCATCATCGTGACGGCGGCGGCGCCGCGGATCCCCGAGCCGCTTCTGGACCAGCTCGACGAGGGCGGACGGATGGTCGTGCCCGTGGGACCCCAGGGCAGGGTCCAGGTGCTCTACAAGATTATCAAAGAAGGCGGGCGCACCCGCGAGATCGACCTGGGTGCGGTCGCCTTCGTCCCCTTCGTGTCCACGTCACTCGCGGCCTAGAGCCGGAGCATCGTCAGCAGGCGCTTGCCCGGGATCTGGCGGAAGGTCGCGCCCTGCAGCACGGCCGCGCGGACCACATCGGGATCGACGACCTGTGTGCCTGACAACGCAGCC
>JALHDK010000111.1:0-6767 GCA_022838965.1 Actinomycetales bacterium
ACGGCTTCAACCTTCGCGCCCTCTCGGCCTTCGCCCAGGAGGTCTACGGCGATGACCCCTGCGAGCGCTTCCGCATCAAGACCCTGTACGAGAACGTCTACGACCAGGTGGATCCCGATCTCGGCGCCCGCATGCACAAGGCGATCGCGATCCTGATGTTCAAGCTCGAGAGCCAGCTCCTCGACCGCCACCCCGAGTGGGGGGTCGCGGACCGGAACGTGCTCCGCAGGACGGACTTCAGGCGGATGGTCTTCCGGGACGGCGACCGCGAGTACCCGCTGCTCGACACCCACTTCCCCACGATCGATCCGGACGACCCCTCCCGGCTCACCCCTGCCGAGGAGGAGCTGATGGTCTCGATCGACGCATCCTTCCGCCAGAGTGAGACACTGCGGCGCCACGTCGACTTCCTGTACGCGCACGGCAGCACCTACACCTGCGTCAACGGCAATCTCCTGTTCCACGGCTGCCTGCCGCTCACCGAGGACGGCCGCTTCGACGGCATCACCGTGGACGGCACCTTCTACGCCGGCAAGGATCTGCTGGACTACGTCGCCCAGCAGATGACCAACGCCTACTACAACCCGAACGACTCCGAGTACCACCGCAACGCGGTGGACTTCATGTGGTACCTCTGGATCGGGCCCCTCTCGCCGCTGTTCGGCAAGAGCAAGATGGCAACGTTCGAGAACTACTTCGTGGATGACAAGGAACTCCGCAAGGAGGTCTTCAACCCGTACTACAGGCTCTACGAGAAGCCGGAAATCTGCGAGATGTTCCTCCGGGAGTTCGGCCTGCCGCCGGAGACGGGACACATCTTCAACGGCCACGTTCCGGTGAAGATCAAGGAGGGCGAGACGCCCATCAAGGCGGGCGGCAAGCTGTACGTCATTGATGGCGGCATCTCGAAGGCCTACCAGGGCAAGACTGGAATCGCCGGCTACACCCTCATCTACAACTCCCACCATCTCGCGCTCGCGGAACACAGCAGCTTCAGCGTGATCGAGAACGACATGGGCCGGTACACCCCGAAGATCGTGGTCACCGAGGAGATGCCGAGACGCGTTCTGATCTCCGAGACGGATCTCGGAGCGGAATTGCGGCAGAACATCGCCGATCTCGAGGAGCTGATGCAGGAGTACATGAAGGGGACGATCAAGGAGCGGCGCTAGCTAGCGGCGTCCCCGCCACACCGCCACCCCCGCCCCGAGGACGACGACGGCGCCCGCCCACCGCACCCAGGACAGATCGCCGGGGGCCGGATGGACGTCGTCGGCGGCGGGGCCGGTGGGACGGAGGCGGACCAAGCGGTAGTGCGCCGTCGCCTCGGCGAGCTCCGCGTCCGACATCCGCCGGGGGTTCAGGCCGGCCAGACGGGCCGCGAACCCCGAGTTCACCAGCACGGCGCGCAACAGCGGCAGCCGCTCGGGGTCGGGGAGGTCCGAGGCGTCACTCGCCTCCACGGACAGCCGTCGACCGTCCGGCAGCCACACTTCGGCGTCCGGGTGAGCGCGGAGGTTGCGGTACCAGTCCGAGACGGACCCGAACCCGGCCGTGCACCAGAGGTCACCGCCGACCTCGGCATAGTTCAGCGGGGTGTGGTGGCGCAGCCCACTGCGCCGGCCGGTGTGGACCAGCACCAGGATGAAGCCGCTGCACGGGTTGGCCATTCCCGGGTGCCGCCGGCTGGTGCGCCACCAGAGGACCATCGCCTTGTTGCCGTGGCGGAAGAGGCGTCGGCCCAGGCTGGGCGGCGCGGTTCGGGCGGAGGTGCCGCGGGAGTCCTGCCCCGGATCCTGCCCCGGATCCTGCCCGGGACCCTGCCCCCGACCCGCGGCCGTGGCCGCCGCCGCGCGGGTCACCGGCCGGTAGGCGGTCACGTAGCGCTTCTGTGCGGGGGTCTCGATGACGCGGCGTCTCGCGGCCCGCACCCGCCGGATCGCCTCAGCGGGCGTGTCTCCGAACTCCATGGCGAGGAGCGCCGCCACGAGGCCGGTCCGGCCCAGACCGGCCCGGCAGTGCACCACCACGCGACCGCCCTGGTCGAGGATGTCCTTCAGTTCCGCGGCGAGGTTCGGCCACTGCTCCTCGAACCGGGCGTCGGGGGGTCGCATGTCGGGGATGGGGGCGTGCCGCCACTGCATGCCCGCGGCGCGGACCGCGTCACCCAGGCCCGGGACCTTCAGCAGCTCCAGCTCGTGGTCCTCGACCAGCGTGACGACGACGTCGGCCCCCCAGTCCTCCAGCGCGGCGACGTCGGCCGCCAGGTCCCGCGACCAGTGCCCACCCCAGATGTCCCGGCCCTGCTTGCCCGGGCACGAGGCCATGCCGACCCGGCCCCCGGCCGTACCCACCTCGAAGGAGTCGACCCGGAGAGGGTGGGTCCAGCTGGTGCGCAGGAGCTTCACCCGCCCATCGTGCCAGAACCCGGTCCGGCGGCGCGGTGTGCTGGTTGGCACTCGCCGCCGGACCTGTTCGGGCTACCGTGGGCGCATGCTCAGAACTGCCTACACCGACAAGCAGGTGCGTGCCGGGGATCTCCGCCTCGGTTTCGTGGACGCCAAGTTCGCGGTCGAGATCGGCACCGCTGCGTACTACGGCCGTCTCGTGGGTTTCCGCGACGACGGCGGCGACGTCCGCCTGTTCGTGGGAGCTCCGGTCGGGGCCGGGGGTGAGACGTACGTCGACGTCCCGCGCGACGCCATCCTGTGGTTCGCGCCTCCCGGCATGGACTGAGCGGCGGGAGCCCTACTTCCCGTTCTGGTTCCGTGCGACGGCGCCCCCCTGTGCCTGCTTCTGGACCTGACCGGCGGAGTTCCCCTCCACTCTCGCCAGTTCACCCCGCTGCTCCCCGCTCCGGGTCCGGGTCCGGACCTGAGCCGACTCATCGAGGCACGAACCGTCCTTCAGCCTGACCTGGTCCTGCAGCTTGACCTGGTCCTGCAGCATGACCTGGTCCTGGTCGAGCAGCCGGTCCCGGTCCTGCTGCGGCACGCAGTCCGCAACGCATGTGCCGTCATGCAGCCGGTCCTGGACCCTGTCGGCGGCGAGGGCGGCGCTGCCCGCCACGCCTGTCATGCCGAGCGCGAGGGCGATTCCCCAACCTGTGATCTTCGAAACGCGCATCTGAGTCTCCTTGCCTCTTGCCACGAGTCGATCTCGTGGCGGTGGGATCATCGTGTCGCGCCGGCATGAACCACCAAGGACGGCAGCATGAAAGGGTCTTCATCCTGCGGCGGCGCCTCACGGCCTGCCCGGGGCGGTGTTCGCGCCCTTGCCGTCGCCCGATCCGGTTCTGCCGGGGGTGGCTGGGCCAAGCTGACCATCCCTCCCGTGTGTCGGAAGGGGATAGACCGGGCCTGAAGGCGACGGCGGTGCGGTCGGTGTGGACCCGGCCGACGGGAGCGGCGATTCCTGGGTGCTGTTCGGAGTCAGCACGACGCCAGGCTCCCCGCCGGACCACGGCGTTCTGTCCGTCACCTGCGTGAGAGCGGTGAGGGCGGTGGCGACGAGTGCGGCGGTGGCCGCCAGGACCGCCCACGGCCGGCCAGCCGACGGCTTCATCACCATCACGGCACCTCCTCCAGTCGATAGCCCATGCGTCGCAGCGTGGTGAAGCGATCCGCGCCCAGCTTCCGGCGCAGGTGGCGCACGTAGACGTCCACGACATTCGAGCCGGGGTCGAAGTCGTAGCCCCACACATGGCTGAGCACCTGCTCGCGCGACAACACCTGTCCGGGGTTGCGGAGGAACATCTCGACCATGGCGAACTCGCGCGCGGTCAACTCAACCTCGCGCCCCGCAACGGTCGCCTTGCGGGAGCGCAGGTCGAGAGTGAGCCCGCCGTACGTGAGGACGTGTGACTCCGCGGACCCCCCCGTTCGCAGCCGGGCCCGAATGCGGGCGACGAGCTCCTCGAAGTGAAAGGGTTTCACGAGGTAGTCGTCCGCGCCGCCCTCCAGGCCGGAAACGGTGTCCTCGACGGACGAGCGGGCCGTGAGCACGATGACGGGAATGCTGTTGCCGTCGCGGCGCAGGCGGCGGAGCACGGCGAACCCGTCCAGGAGTGGCAGCCCGATGTCGAGGAGCAGCAGGTCGAAGCTGCCAGAGCTGGCGTAGTCGTACGCGCTCGGGCCGTCGGTGACGATCGTCGGGGTGAATCCGTGGGCCCGAAGACCGCGTTCGATGAACGTCGCGATCCTGGGCTCGTCCTCGGCGATCAGGATCCGGCTCACGACTCCTCCTTCCTTCTGACCGGATGACTCTGTGGCGGCGCTGCCGCGGGAGGTCCGCCAGCGGGGATGACGAGGGTGAAGGTCGAACCGGACCCGGGGGTCGAGATGGCCTCGATGCGGCCGCGGTGCGCTTCGGCGATCGCCCGCGCGATGGTGAGCCCCAGCCCGGTGCCTTCGACGCCGCGGCGGTTGTCTCCCCGCACGAATCGGTCGAAGATCCGATCGAGATCGGCCTCCTCGATTCCCACCCCCCGGTCGCGGACCCACATCCGCACCTCGCCGTGCCCGACGGCGCTGCCGATGCCGATCTCGCTGCCGGGATCGCTGTAGCGGACGGCGTTCTCCGCGAGCTGGAGCCACGCCTGGGTGAGCCTCTGGCCGTCCGCCAGCAACGGGACGTCGGCCACGGCGTCGAGCACCCAGCGGCGTGGGCCCAGGAGGCGTGCCTTGCCGAACACCTCGTGCGTCAGCTCCTCCAGTTCAACGAGTTCGGGGACGAGGAAGTCGGGCCGCCCGGTCTTGGCGAGTGTGATGAGATCGCCCACGAGGCGGCCCATGCGGTCCGTCTCCTCGAGGAGGAGTGCCCGCACCTCGGCGACGGCCGCCGGGTCGGCGGGGTCCAGGACCTCGAGCGAGCCTCGGACGATGGTGACGGGTGTGCGCAGCTCGTGGCCGACGTCGTCGACGAGCTGGCGTTGCGCGGCGAACGACGCCCGGAGCCGGTCGAGCATGGCGTTGTAGTTGCGGGTCAGCTCCGCGATCTCGTCCTCACCCGTGACGGGAATCCGCGTGCCCAGATCCGGGGCGTTCGTGGTGGCGGTGGCCGCCCGCAGCAGGGTGAGCGGACGGACGAGTTCGCCGGTGACCAGCCACCCCACGAGTCCAATCAGCAGCAGGGACACGCCCCCGAGCACGAGGAAGAGCCGCGCGACGTCCAGAAGACCCTGCTTCTCCAGCCCTACGGCGTAGGCGACGACGAAACTGCCGGTCGTCTCCCGGCCCGCGACGCTCACCGGGACGACGGCGAGGCGGACCGTTCCCGCGGATGTCGCGACGTCCCGCACCGCGACGGTCGCGCCGGGCGCCACGGCCCGGATGGCAGCCAGCGCCTCCGGCTCGTTCTCGAGCTCGACGGGACGGTCGCCGCCCGTGAAGACGTAGGGATCGCCGTCGAGCATCGTGAAGTAGGTCTGGTACGGACCGGGGACGCGATGCTGAAGGGCGACGAGCAGCAGCCGCGCGGCGTCGTCGAACGGGGCGCCGGTGGCGGGGTCGACCCCCGTGCCCGCCTCCTGTGCGAACTCCCGGTACTCGCGCTGCAAGGCCAGATCCGCCGCGGCGTCGATGCGGGTGGACTCGATCGCGATCACCGTGGCTCCCGTGACGGTGAGGCTGAGTGCGGCCATCACCAGGACCCAGAGGAGGAAGCGCGCACGCACCGAGCGGCGCGGCGACAGGGTGGCGCGCCTGCTGTCCAGCGAGCGGGTGTGCATGTGCACTCCTTGGCGATGTCTCCGGACCATGTTCATCGACACGTGTGACGCTCAGCCGTTCGCTTGCGTGAAGGTTGTGCGAAGACCGGCCGCGAGTGGATGGCGGTAGGTTGGGCCGGTGACGCACGAACCAGACACCCGCTCCATGAGGGAGCGCATGCTCGCCGGCGACCCCTACATCGCGGACGACCCCGAACTCGCGGCGGCCTCCAGCCGCGCGCTCGACCTCATAGCCGCGTACAACGCCACGTCCGTGCGCCAGGCTCCGCTGCGCCGGCACCTCCTCGAGGAGCTCCTCGGGTCCGTCGGGGAGGGGACCGAGATCCGGCCGCCACTCCATGTGGACTACGGCAGCAACATCACCATCGGCGCACGGTGCTTCGTCAACTTCGGGCTGGTGGCGCTGGACGTCGCGCCCATCACCATCGGCGACGACGTGCAGATCGGGCCCCACGTCCAGCTCCTCACGCCCACCCACCCGGTCGAGCCCGAAGCCCGGCGTGCGAAGTGGGAGGCCGCCGAGCCCATCACCATCGGGGACAACGTCTGGCTGGGTGGCGGCGTCATCGTCTGCCCGGGCGTGACGATTGGCGAGAACACCGTGGTGGGGGCGGGCGCCGTCGTCACCAGGGACCTGCCGGCGAACGTCGTGGCGGTGGGGAACCCGGCGAGGGTGATCCGCGAGCTGTGAGGAATCAGCCGGCCGACCACCCGCCGTCGTTCGGAATGATCGCGCCGCTGACGTTGGACGCCTCGTCGGAGAGCAGGTAGGTGACGAGCGAGGCGAGCTCCGCCGGTTCGGCCGTCCGGATCGCGGACTGGTGGATCGGGGTGATCGCCCCGAGGCCTGCCATGTTCAGCTTGTCCTGCGGCATGGACTGGCCGATGTTGGTGGCGACGCCGCCGGGGCAGATCGCGTTGCACCGCACGCCCTGCTTCGCGTACATGTAGGCGGTGTTGCGGGTGAGCCCCACCACCGCGTGCTTCGACATCGTGTAGATGACGCCCGCGGCGGCACCGCGGATGCCGGCCGCGGAGG
>JALHDK010000111.1:6787-13213 GCA_022838965.1 Actinomycetales bacterium
CTCCAGCAGGTACGGCATGGCGGCACGCGACAGGAAGAACGGGCCGTCCACGTTCACCCGGAACACCTTGCGGTACAGGCCGGTGTCGGCGTCTCCCACGCCGGCGAAGTAGTCCATGATGCCGGCGTTGTTGACCAGCCCGTCCAGGCGGCCGTCCTTCGCCGCCTCGGCGATGAGGGCGTTGCACGTCTCCTCGTCCCCGATGTCACCCACGAACGCACGGGCCGAACCGCCGGCGTCCGTGATGAGCTGCACCGTCTCGTTGGCCGGCGCTTCCGCGATGTCCGCGACGATCACCGTCGCGCCCTGCCCGGCCACCATCTGCGCGGTCGCCCGGCCGATCCCGGACCCCGCGCCGGTGACGACCACAACCTTGCCCGTCAGATCACAGAGTGCCATGTGTGCCTTCCTCTCGATCGGTCGACGTCGACCCGACGTCGGGTGATGGCTCCAGTCTCCCACCGGGGTGGCGTCGCCGCCTGCCGGACGTCACCCACCCACGTATGCGGCGAGGTGCTGGCCCGTGAGGGTGGACCGCCCGGCGACGAGCGCCGCCGGCGTGCCCTCGAAGACCACGCGGCCGCCGTCGTGACCGGCGCCCGGGCCGAGGTCGATGATCCAGTCGGCGTGGGCCATCACCGCCTGGTGGTGCTCCACCACGATGACGGACGTCCCGGAGTCCACGAGCCGGTCGAGCAGGGCGAGGAGCTGCGCCACGTCCGCGAGGTGCAGCCCCGCGGTGGGCTCGTCGAGGACGTACACCCGGGCCTTCTCCGCCATGCGGGTGGCGAGCTTGAGACGCTGCCGCTCCCCGCCGGACAGGGTGGTGAGGGGCTGGCCGAGGGTGACATAGCCGAGTCCGACATCCTCGAGCCGTGCCAGGATGGCGTGCGCCGCGGGGGTGCGGGCGGCGCCCTCGCCGAAGAACGCCGCCGCCTCGGTGACCGGCATCGCGAGCACCTCGCTGATGTTCCGCCCGGCCAGCCTCAGCTCCAGCACGGCGGCCTGGAATCTCCTGCCCTCGCACTCCTCGCACGGCGTCTCGACCGTGTCCATGAAGCCCAGTTCCGTGTAGATGACGCCCGCGCCCCGGCACACCGGGCAGGCGCCCTCCGAATTGGCGCTGAACAGCGCCGGCTTCGCACCGGTGGCCTTCGCGAAGGCCTTGCGGATGGGGTCGAGCAGGCCGGTGTAGGTGGCGGGGTTCGAGCGCCGCGAGCCGCGGATCGCGCCCTGGTCGATGACGACGACGCCGTCGCGGTCCGCCACCGACCCTTCCACCAGGGAGCTCTTCCCGGACCCCGCCACCCCGGTGAGCGCCACGAGTACCCCGAGGGGGATGTCGACGTCGACGTCGCGGAGGTTGTTCGTGGACGCGCCCCGGATCGCGAGCACCCCCGACGGCGTCCGGACGGCCGGCTTCAGGCGGGCGCGGTCGTCGAGGTGGCGGCCGGTGACCGTTCCGGACGTCCGCAACCCGGCGACGTCGCCCTCGTAGGTCACCTCGCCCCCGGCGGTGCCGGCGCCGGGTCCGAGGTCGACGACGTGGTCCGCGATCGCGATGACCTCGGGCTTGTGCTCCACCACGAGCACGGTGTTGCCCTTGTCCCGCAGCGAGAGCAGGAGGCGGTTCATGCGCTGGACATCGTGGGGGTGGAGGCCGATGGTGGGCTCGTCGAACACGTAGGTGACGTCCGTGAGCGCCGAGCCGAGATGGCGGATCATCTTCGTGCGCTGGGACTCCCCGCCCGAGAGCGTGCCGGACGGGCGGTCCAGGGACAGGTAACCGAGCCCGATCTCGACGAACTTCTCCAGCAGGTGGGAGAGGCTGGCGAGGAGCGGGGCGGCGGACGGCTCGGCCAGATCCCGGACCCAGCCGGCGAGATCGCTGATCTGCATCGCGCAGACGTCCGCGATGCTCTTCCCGGCGATCGTCGCGGAGCGTGCCGGTGCGGCGAGCCGGGTGCCGGCGCACTCGGGGCAGGTGGCGAACGTGACCGCCCGCTCGACGAAGGCGCGGATGTGCGGCTGCATCGCCTCCGGGTCCCTGGAGAGCATGGACTTCCGGACCTTCGGGACCAGGCCCTCGTAGGTGAGGTTGACGGTGTCCACCCTCACCTTGCGGGGCTCCCCGTAGAGGAACTCGTGCCGCTGCCGCCGGGTGAAGTCCCGGATCGGGATGTCCATGGGAACCACCGCGCCGAACAGCCGTACATACCAGCCGTCCGCCGTGTACCCCGGCACCCGGATCGCCCCCTCGGCCAGGGTCTTCTCCTCGTCCACGAGTTCGGCGAGGTCGATGTCCGAGACCCGGCCCATCCCCTCGCACCGCGGGCACATCCCGCCCACCACCGTGAAGGTGGCGGCCTTCCGCTGGGCGCCCTCCCCGCGCTCCACCGTGACGGCACCCGTGCCGGTGGCGGAGGGGACGTTGAAGGAGAAGGCCTGCGGGCCCCCGATGTGGGGGGTGGCGAGCCGGCTGTACAGCAGGCGGAGCAGGGCGTTCGCGTCCGTCACCGTGCCCACGGTGGAGCGGACGTTCGCCCCCATCCGTTCCTGGTCCACGATGATCGCGGTGGTCAGTCCCTCGAGCGCGTCCACGTCCGGCCGGGCGAGGGTGGCCATGAAGCCCTGCACGAACGCGCTGTAGGTCTCGTTGATGAGCCGCCGGGACTCGGCGGCGATGGTGTCGAACACCAGCGAACTCTTGCCGGATCCCGAGACACCGGTGAACAGGGTCAGCCGCCGCTTCGGGAGTGCGACGTGAACGCCCTTCAGGTTGTTCTCCCTCGCGCCCAGCACGCGGATCAGGTCATGGCTGTCCGCCACGTGTCGCTGCTGGTCTGCCGGTCCCGCCACCATGCGGATCAGGGTGGCCCGGGGGAGGGGGCGAGCGCAAGCGGTATGATCCGCAGGGGTTGGGAGGGACCATGCACAGGATCGGCTTTGACCGCGCGAAGTACCTCGAGTTGCAGTCGGCCCACATCGATGCGCGGCGCCAGCAGTTCGGCGGGAAGCTGTACCTCGAGATGGGCGGCAAGCTCTTCGACGACCTCCACGCCTCGCGGGTCCTGCCCGGGTTCACCCCGGACAACAAGATCGCGATGCTCGGACGGCTCACGGACGACCTCGAGATCGTGGTCGTGGTCAGCGCACGCGATCTGGCGCGCAACAAGGTGAGGGCGGACCTCGGCATCTCCTACGACGAGGATGTCCTCCGCCTCATCGACGGGTTCCGGTCGTACGGACTCTTTGTTGGCAGCGTGGTGATCTCCCGCATGACCGACGACAACGGCCAGGCCCGGGCGTTCAAGCGCAAGCTGGAGAAGCTCGGACTGAAGGTGTATCGGCACCATCCCATCAAGGGCTACCCGAACGACATCGGGCACATCGTCAGCGAGCAGGGCTACGGCAGGAACGAGTACGTCGAGACCTCGCGCGACGTCGTCGTCGTCACCGGCCCGGGGCCGGGGAGCGGCAAGATGGCCACCTGCCTGTCGCAGCTCTACCACGACCACGTGCGCGGCATCCCCTCGGGATACGCGAAGTTCGAAACCTTCCCGATCTGGAACCTGCCGCTGGACCACCCCGTCAACGTCGCGTACGAGGCCGCCACCGCGGACCTCGACGACGTCAACATGATCGACCCGTTCCACCTCGCGGCCTACGGCGAGCGGGCGGTCAACTACAACCGGGATGTCGAGATCTTCCCCGTGCTGAGCCTCCTCTTCGAACGGATCCTCGGCGAGTCGCCCTACAAGTCACCCACCGACATGGGGGTGAACATGGTGGGCATGTGCATCTCCGACGACGAGGTGTGCCGCGCGGCGGCCAAGCAGGAGGTCATCCGCCGCTACTACAGGGCGCTGGTGGTCGAGCGCCGGGAGCAGCTGGAACCGGTCGAGTCGGAGCGCATCGCCCTGCTGATGAGCTCGCTGGGGATCGGCAGGGAGCACCGTCCGGTGGTGGGTCCGGCGCTGCGCATGGCGAAGCGCACCCAGGCCCCGGCGGCGGCGATCGAGCTCCCGGACGGCCGGATCGTCACCGGCAAGACCTCGCCGCTGCTCGGCGCCTGCTCCGCGATGCTGCTCGACGCCCTCAAGGCCCTGGCCGGCATCGATCCGGAGGTCAAGCTTCTCAGCACCGAGACGATCGAACCGATCCAGGAGCTGAAGACCCGGCACCTCGGCAGCAGGAATCCCCGCCTGCACACCGACGAGGTGCTGATCGCGCTGGCGGTGAGCGCCAACGCGGACCCCCATGCGCAGCGCGCGCTCGCCGAACTCCACCGGGTGCGCGGGTGCGACGTGCACAGCTCGGTGATCCTCGGACCGGTGGACGAGGGGATCTTCCGCAGCCTGAACGTGCAGGTGACCAGCGAGCCGGTGTACCAGTCGAAGCGGCTGTACTGGAAGCGGTGAGCGCCTCAGCCCAGGAGGATCGGCAGGGAGAACGTCCAGAAGACGGCGATCACGAAGGCCAGGATGCTCAACCCCACCGTCAGCCGCTGGGAGTTGGGGCTTCGGAGCTTCGAGGAGATACCGGCGAGGAAGAGGACCGAGGCGTACAGCACGGCAGCGAGGACGTAGTTGTCGGCGATGCGGCTCGCTTCGTCGGCCGCGTTGGCGGCCTCCTGCGCCTCCGCCGCCAGCCTCTCCGCGTCGGCCTCGGCTGCGGACACGTATTCGAGGTCGAAGGGGGTGCCGGGGGGAAGGAGTTCGCCCTCCACGGGCTCGAGAGCGGCCCACTCCTCGAAGACCGGCCGGAACTCGGGCCGGAAGTGCGCCGCCACCTCGTCCGCCACGCGGGAGTCCCCACCCACCGTGGCCGTGAACCACTCGGAGAAGAGCAGGACGTCGATCGTCAACTGCCGGTTGGCGATGTCCCGGGCGGCCACCGACTCGATCCGGGCTGCGGTGGCCGCCCGGTTGAGCTTGGTGAGCTCGGACTTCCACACGGCCGCCTCGTATCCGGTCCACGCGGAGGACAGGGTGGCGAGGCTCAGGACGACCGCGGCTGCGAACATCCAGCGGTAGAAGCCATGCCGACCCTCGACCTCGGGTGAGGCCTCGCTGGGGTGGTCGCTCACCGCTCCTCCCTTCCGGACGTCGCCTGCTCGTTGTCATGCTAGGGCACGATGGAAGGTGACGGGCGTGCCGACGCCCGCCAGGAGGGAGCGACGATGTCCACCACCTCTCGCCCGCGGCCGGTCCGCGCCCCCCGCGGCCTGGGGCTGACCGCCCGCGGCTGGCCCCAGGAGGCCGCGCTGCGCATGCTCATGAACAACCTCGACCCCGAGGTGGCCGAACACCCGGACGACCTGGTGGTGTACGGCGGGACAGGCCGCGCCGCCCGCTCCTGGGAGGCCTTCGACGCGATCGTCCGCACGCTCACCACCCTCGCCGGCGACGAGACCCTGCTGGTCCAGTCCGGCAAGCCCGTGGGCGTGTTCCGCACCCACGAGTGGGCGCCGCGGGTGCTCATCGCGAACTCCAACCTCGTGGGCGACTGGGCCACCTGGGAGCACTTCCGGGAGCTGGAGCGCAAGGGCCTCATGATGTACGGCCAGATGACCGCCGGCTCGTGGATCTACATCGGCACCCAGGGCATCCTGCAGGGTACGTACGAGACCTTCGGGGCGGTGGCCCGGAAGCGGTTCGGCGGCTCGCTCGCCGGGACGACCACCCTGACCGCCGGCCTCGGCGGCATGGGCGGCGCCCAGCCGCTCGCCGTCACGATGAACGAGGGCGTGGCCATCTGCGTCGAGTGCGACCCCTCCCGCATCGCGCGCCGCCTCGAGCACCGCTACCTCGACGTCGTCGCCGCGGACCTCGACGACGCCGTCGCGCGGGCGAACGCCGCGAGGGCGGAGCGGCGGGCGCTGTCGATCGGGCTGGAGGGCAACGCCGCCGACGTCGTCCCGGAGCTGCTGCGCCGCCACCTCGCCGGGGAGATCGCGATCGACATCGTCACCGACCAGACCTCCGCGCATGACCCGCTCCGCTACCTGCCGCGGGGGGTCCCGTTCGCCGAGTGGGAGCAGCGCGCGGCTGCGGATCCCGAGGGCTTCACCCGGGAGGCGCGGGCCTCGATGGCCCGGCACGTGGAGGCGATGGTGGGCTTCCAGGACGCCGGCGCCGAGGTGTTCGACTACGGCAACTCGATTCGCGACGAGGCCCGGAAGGGCGGGTTCGAGCGCGCCTTCGCGTTCCCGGGGTTCGTGCCGGCGTACATCCGGCCGCTGTTCGAGGAGGGCAAGGGCCCGTTCCGCTGGGCCGCGCTCTCCGGTGATCCGGCGGACATCGCGCGTACCGATGCCGCGATCCTCGAGCTGTTCCCGGAGGACGCGCACCTGCGGCGCTGGATCACGATGGCGGCCGAGCGGGTGGCCTGGCAGGGCCTGCCCGCCCGGATCTGCTGGCTGGG
>JALHDK010000458.1 GCA_022838965.1 Actinomycetales bacterium
CGTCGAGGTCGCGCTCCGCCTCGGACGCGACGCCTGGGCGGCGAGCGGCGGACGGGCGGAGGCATGAGCTTCCGGCTCCGGAGACGGGCGGCGCCGGTCTCCCCGCCGTCATCCGCCGCGGATGCGCCACTCTGGGTCGAGCTCGGCAGCACGAAACCCTCGCGCCCGAGGATGACGGCGTAGAGGTACGGGTAGTCGGTTCCCTGGACGTTGTTGATCGACACCTGCACCTGCACGCCGAGGAAGCCCGAATCGTCCTCCCGCGCCGGGCGCAGCATCAGCCGGGCATCGACCGGGTACCTGCCGCGCTTCCCCTCCCGCAGCGCGAGCAGCGGCACCGGCTCGAAGTCGCAGCCGCCCGCAGCCTCCGCGGTCTGCCGGGCCAGGCGCCGCTCGATGTCATCGGCGCCGTGGCGCTGTTCGTCAGTCCCCTCGATCTGGGCCCTGCCGGGCCGTTCATGGTCGATCTGCTGACGGGCGAAGTGCTCCGCGAGCCGAGGGGCTGGATGGTCGACGAGCTTCCCTCAGGGATGGCGCGCCGCGTCGCGCGGTCCGACGGACCGTGGTTCGAGTGGCGCGGTATGAGCGTGAACCCCGTCACGGGCGGGGTGCGCATCTGCTGGGATGACCCGCAGCTGTGGGCTCCCGCGCCCGATGGGCAGTGGTCGGCTGTCCTGGATGCGTACAGGCCCGCCGCGCCCGTGAACTGGGCCAAGGGACCGCCCGAGTCTTGCGAGGCATGGCTCGCTGTAGTCCCCGCGGGGAGCGAGCAGGAGGCGCCCATGCTGCGCCCCCAGGCGCGATGGGCCCAGCCCGTCGCGAGAGCTGTAGAGGGGTGGCCCCCGCTGCACCTCGCACCTGTGTGGTCCTTGGACGGAAGGCTCGTTGCCTGCGGGGAGCGTGTCTTCCGAGCCGACTCCGGCCAGATGGCGGGGGAGCTAGCGGGCACGAGCCCGTGGCCCATCGCCTTCACCTCCGCGGGGTCACTGCTGTGGCTCGATCGGGACGGGGACGCGGGCGAGCTCTTCGAATGGAGCCTGGGGACGGAAGGCGCATCGCCGGCGTCTCTGTCGCAGGCTCTACCCCTGCCGGGCGGGTAGCTCTGGCGAGACATGATCCACAGAGGAGGCGCTCGATTGACGCCACGGGAGAGCATCCTGACCGCGCTGCGGCATGAGACCCCAAGC
>JALHDK010000459.1 GCA_022838965.1 Actinomycetales bacterium
CGCCGCCTTCGCCTACGCAGTGTTCCTCCACTGGGGCCGCCGAGGAGAGGCCCGGGGCTCGTGGATCCCCGCTGCTGGCGCCGCCGCTCTCGGCCTGGCCGCCGCGGCGATCCAGCTCCTTCCCACCCTCGAGCTCGCCCGCTCGAACTACCGGCTGCTCGCCGGGAACACGCCCCCACGCGGGCTGGTGGCCGGCCAGCTCAACGCCCTCATCGCCCCCCAGGCCCACGGGCACATCAACTGGCTCAACGAGTATGGCGGCGCCTTCGGGTTCCACAACTACGTGGAGACCTGCGCCTACGTCGCCCTGGTCCTCGTCTGGCTGGCGGCAGTGGCGCTGCTGGCGGGGGAGGGGAGGGACCGCTGGTTCTTCGGGGGACTGGCGGCGGCCGGCGTGGTCCTCGCATTGGAGGGGCCCCACCAGTCGGCGCTCCACGCCGCGCTGCCCCCGCTCCGGCAGATGTCGAACGTGGGCAGGGCCGTATGCCTCTACGGGCTGGCGACGCCGCTGCTCGGCGGCCTCGGCTACGACACCTTGCGCCGGATGGACTGGAGCGACGAGAAGCGCCGGTCGCGCCTCGCCGCCGGCGGCCTGATCCTCCTGATGGCGAGCGCCCTCGCCCTCTCCGTGAGCTTCAGCCGGGCCGCGGTGGTGGGGGAGAGCGGGGCAGCCGCCGTCGTCGCCCAGCGCATGGCGCCCGTCTACCGCTCCCTCTACTGGGCGATCGCCCTCGTCATCCTCCTTGCCGGCCTGACGCTCCTCGCCCGACGGACCCAGCATCGCGGCGTCACGGTCCTCATCGCGGTCCTGCTCCTGGCCGATGTCCTCGCCTTCGCCGGCCGCTTCCAGCCCGCCACGGATCCGCGGCTGCTCACCTACGAGCCCCCCGTCCTGAGGGACCTGGCGCGGGTGACGGGCCGGGACTACCGGATGTACGCCCTCCCACCGCCCGCCGACGAGAACCCCATGGCCTACCTCCACCCGAACCTGCCCACCCTCGCGGGCCTGCGGGACGCCGACGGGTACGAGAGCCTCTACCCGCTCCAGGCCTACCGGCCGCTGAAGCTCCTCCGGGACGGCTCCCCGGCCCAGCGCAGGGAGGCCCTCGATCAGCTCGCCGTCCGCGCCCTCTACTCGCGCGCCGACCCGTCCACTTGCTACGGCGGGGTGGAGGCGACGCGCTCG
>JALHDK010000460.1 GCA_022838965.1 Actinomycetales bacterium
GCCGTTCCGCGTCACGAGCATGATGTCGTCGTCGTCGCCCACGTGGACCAGCACCGCGGGCCGGGGCCCGGTGCGGATGTGGGTCCGGCGGGAGAGGCCACCCCACGCGCCGCCGTCCGCGAAGGGCGAGGAGAAGCTGAACGGGACGATGAACGGGCTGGCGAAGGTGAGCTTCTGCCCGATGTCGATGGTCCGGGCGGTGGTGAGGCCGGGGTGCGAGACGCTGATGTCCGGCCCGAAGGTGACCATGGGGATGTGGGCCGTCCGCTCCTCCGGGCTGCGGCGATGGGCCAGCTCCCACTCGTTCAGGGGCGGCGTCGGCGCGTAGGAGCTGCGGTACGGGTTGAGGGCCGTGCGCAGCGGTCGGAACCCGTGACGCGCGGCGACCTCACGCCACGCGGCGACGTCCGCGTCCAGGGTGGACACCGCCTCGTCGAGCGAGGCACAGATCGGCGTTCGGATCTCGAACCCCTTCGGCTCGGTGCGGAGGTACTCGCCGTGCGTGCCGAATCGCTCGAAGCCCTCGATGTACCAGCGCTTCTGCTTGATGCCGAGGTCGCCCACCCGCAGTCCGGGGTAGTCACCCGCATGGACCGGCAGCTCGTCGACCACCCGCTGGATCTCGGTGAACGTCATGTTCGTGAAATCCGCGAACCGTCCATCCCGCGCCACGGCGAACTCGTGCTCGATGCCGAACCTGAAGCCCTCAACGGGAAGCACGCCGGTCATCCGCCTCCGTGTGAGAGAGTCCGGGGCGGCGGCCGCCACCCCCGGGCACCAGCATCCCACGCCCGAACCGCGCGCTCCTCGTCCACCCATGGCGGAAGGATGGTGGCATGACCTTCGATCCCGGCAGGATCGCCGACCCCACCTACGTGGCCGAGAACCGGCTGCCCGCCCACTCGGACCACCGCTGGTTCGCCGACGCCGCGGAGCTCGCCACGGGCAGCAGCAGCTTCGAGCAGAGCCTCACCGGCACGTGGAAGTTCCACTACGCGCGCAACCCGGGCCTCACCGTGCCCGGCTTCGAATCGCCGGACTTCGACACCGCCGACTGGGACGACATCCGCGTCCCCGGCCACCTCCAGCTGCAGGGCTATGGCCGGCCCCAGTACGTCAACGTGCAGTACCCGTGGGACGGGTACGAGGAGATCTGGCCAGGACAGGTCCCGCAGCGGTTCAA
>JALHDK010000461.1 GCA_022838965.1 Actinomycetales bacterium
AGGGCCGCGGGATCGGCCTCGAAGGCGTTGATGGGGCTCGCGCCATCGAGGAGGATCGGGTAGCAGGGGATACCGCCCAGTCCGAGGATGGTTTGGCGGGCCGTCTCGAAGTCGACGAACCCCTCAGGCACGTAGGCCGGCTTGCCCGCTTTCAAGAGCGCGCTACGGAGCTCGTTCTGGCAGGCGACCGGATCGCCAGGACTCTTGAGCGGCACGCCTGCGGCGCGTTCGAGCATGGCGGGCAGATCAGCGGCCCCGGCCTCGAAGAGCGCCTCCTGCAGGGCCTGCACCAGATGCCGCTCCTGCAGCACGACGGAGGAGCGCTCAACGCTATGGCGCGCCACCAAGCGGTCGGCGATCTCATCGACGCTCAACCGGACGGGCACGCCGCGCTCCTCCATGAGGGCGTTGACGGCGTCCACCATGGAGGCCATGCGCCGCTCATCGCCCTCGCGGATCCGGCGGAGCACCTCGGCGGGGCCTGGGGGCGGGTCGACGATGCGCGCCGTCGCGACGCCACAGAGGTAGATCCGACCCGGGTTCCCGGGGTCATTCGTCTTGACGCCCGCCGCGCCGAGGTCCTGATCGTAGGTGATGATCTCCAGGCCATAGCCGGGGAAGATCCCCGCG
Source organism: Actinomycetales bacterium (assembly GCA_022838965.1). Next base: position 631 of record JALHDK010000461.1, read on the forward strand.
GCGAAGCAGCGGTCGGCGAACTGGCCGTAGATGCGGTGATCGTAATAGTTGCTGGCGACGAGCATCGCCTGTCCCTGCTCCACGGCCAGGCCGATGATCTGCTCGACCGTGTCGAAGGCCGAGAAGTTCGGTGGCATGTGGATGTGGGCGTTGTGGGGCAGGGGAGAGCCGAGGTCAGAGGAGTCGTCGATGGTGAGGGCATCGAAGCCGCTCCCTGAGGGGCTTGCCGATGGCATGATGAGTCACCGCTCCAGGACGGATTGGCCGGCACAGCCGGCGTCCGTATCGTAGCACATCGGACGCCGAGCGCCCCTCGCCCGGTCCTCCCGACGCCGCCTCAGCCTCCGCAGCAGCTCATCGGGAAGGGGGGGGTAGCTACGCGCGAAGGTCGCCCCGACGAAGGCGCCCAGCCACGCTCCGAGCCACAGATCGGAGGCGTAGTGGCGCAGGAGGAACCAGCGGGCGAGGATGATGGCCGCGCCCGTGCAGATCCACACCCGCCGAGCGCGCGGGAAGTAGGCGATGGTGAGCAGCACGAACACCAGGGCGAA
>JALHDK010000112.1 GCA_022838965.1 Actinomycetales bacterium
GGCGAGGGCCGCCGCGGCGGTATCGGCGTTGAGGTTGAGCACCTCGCCGTGCTCGTCGGGTGCGACGGTCGAGATCACGGGGATCCGCCCCGCCCGCAGCAGGTCCTCCACCGCGTGCGGATCGATGGCGGCGACGTCGCCGACCAGGCCGACGTCGACCTCCTCACCCTCGACGGTGGCGTGGCGGACGACGGCGAGCATGAGGCCGCCGTCGCCGCCGGACAGGCCGACGGCGTAGGGGCGGTCCTCGTTGATGAGGCCCACCAGCTCACGCTGCACCTTGCCCGTGAGAACCATCTGCACGACGTCCCGCACCTCCGGCGTGGTGACGCGCAGGCCTCCGCGGAACTCGGAGGCGATCCCGAGCCGCTGCAGCATGGCCGTGATCTGTGGCCCTCCGCCGTGCACGACGATCGGGTGGATCCCCACCTGCCGCATGAACTGGACGTCCTTGGCGAAGGACCGCTTGAGCGCCTCGTCGACCATGGCGTGGCCGCCGTACTTGATCACGATGCGCTGACCGGCGTAGCGCTGCAGCCACGGCAGCGCCTCGATCAGGACGTCGGCCTTCCACGGGGCGGGAATCTCTTCGTAGTTGTGGATCGATGTCATGTGGAGTACGCGCTGTTCTCGTGAACGTAGTCATGGGTGAGATCGTTCGTCCAGACGGTGGCCTCGGCGGCACCCGCGTGGAGGTCGACGACGACGCTGACCTCCCGCGGCGTCAGGTCCACCAGGGAGCGGTCCTCGCCCACTCCCCCGGCCCGCGCCACCTGGACACCGTTCATCCAGACGTCCAGCTCGTCCGGGTCGAAGGGGGCGACGGCGGCCGGCACCGTCCCGACGGCCGCGAGCACCCGGCCCCAGTTGGGGTCGTTGCCGAAGACGGCCGCCTTGAAGAGGTTGGAGGACGTCACCGCCCGGGCGACCGCGAGGGCCGCCTGCTCGGTCGACGCCCCCCGGACCGTGACCGCCACGTCATGGGAGGCGCCCTCGGCGTCGGCCACGAGCTGGCGGGCGAGGTGGGCGCACGCGGCGTCCAGCGCGGCCCCGAACTCCGCCGCGGTCGGGCTGACTCCCGCCGCGCCCGAGACGAGCAGCAGGACGGAGTCGTTGGTCGACATGCAGCCGTCGGAGTCCACCCGGTTGAAGGAGTACTCGACCGCGTGGTGCAGCGCGGCGTCGGCGGTGGGACTGTCCACCACCGCGTCGGTGGTGAGCACGACCAGCATGGTGGCGAGGGCCGGGTTCAGCATGCCCGCGCCCTTGGCCATTCCGCCGATCGACCATCCGGCGCCGCGCACCACGGTCTGCTTGGCGACGGTGTCGGTGGTCAGGATCGCGTGGGCGGCGGCGTCGCCTCCATCGGCAGCGAGCGTCGCGGCCGCCGCCGTGACGCCACGGAGGAGACGGTCCATGGGGAGCCGTTCGCCGATCAGCCCGGTGGAGCAGACGAGGACGTCGCCGGGCGCGACGGCGAGAAGCCCTGCGAGGTGTTCCGCCGTGTCATGGGTGTCGCGCACTCCCGCCGGCCCCGTGCAGGCGTTGGCGCCCCCGGAGTTGAGCACGACGGCGCAGGCCCGCCCGTCGGCCACGGCGGTCCGGGACCACGCCACCGGGGCGGCCTGGACCCGGTTGGTGGTGAACACCCCGGCCGCGACGTCGAGAGGTCCGTCGTTGACGACGAGGGCGACGTCGGGGCGGCCGGACTGCTTCAGTCCCGCCGTGACGCCGGCCGCGCGGAATCCCGCCGGGGAGGTGACGCTCATGGCGCCACCCCGACGGCGGTGAGGCCGGTGGCCTCGGGCAGGTCCAGGGCGAGATTCATCGACTGGACCGCGGAGCCGGCCGTGCCCTTCACGAGGTTGTCGAGGGCGCACATCGCGATCACCCGGTCGGAGTGGCGGTCCACCCCGACCTGCACAAGGGCGGTGTTGGCGCCGACGACCATCGCCGTGGTGGGCCACTGGCCCTCGGGGAGCAGCTCCACGAAGGGCTCCCCGGCGTAGGCGGCTTCCCACGCGGGGCGCACCGACGCGGCGTCTCCCCGCAGGGGTGCGGTCACCGACGCCAGAATGCCCCGGGACATGGGTACGAGGATCGGCTGGAAGGCCACCCGCGCGTGCGCGGCGCCAGCTCGACGGAGGTTCTGCTCGATCTCGGGGATGTGCCGGTGGACGCCGCCGACGGCGTAGGGGGCGGCGCTCCCCAGTGCCTCCGCGGCCAGCAGGTGGGGCCGGAGAGCCTTGCCGGCGCCGGAGTAGCCGACCGCGAGGGTGGCGACGATGTCGGACGTGTCCACCAGCCCGACCCCCGGCTGGATGGCCAGCGTCACGGCCGCCACGTTGCACCCGGTGACGGCGATACGCCTGGCTGCCCGCAGGATCGCACGCTGGGCCCGGGGTGCCGGCTCCCCCGCGTGGAGCAGCTCGGGGAAGCCGTAGTCCCAGGTCCCGGCGTGGGCCGAACCGTAGAAGCGCTCCCAGTCTCCGGGATCCTCGAGGCGGAAGTCGGCGCCGCAGTCGATGACGACCGCGCCCTCAAGCCGGGTCGCGACGGGCCCGGACGCCCCGTGCGGCAGGGCCAGCACCACGACATCCGCGTCGGCGAGGTTCTCGGGTGTGGTGTCGACCAGGATCCGGTCCGCGAGCGGACGCAGATGGGGGTGGTGCTGTCCCAGGGGCGTGCCGGCGTTCGCGGAGGCCGTGAGGGCCCCGATGGTCACCCCGGGATGGGCGAGCAGCAGCCGCAGGACCTCACCTCCTGCGTACCCGGAGGCCCCGGCCACGGCGACAGTGGTCTTCATGTGCATAAGCATACAACCCATTGCATAAGTGAATTGGGACGCGTTCGTCCCGTGAGCCGATCGTGCCATCAGAAGGTGCACAGGAGGGGGCGATCCGTGAGCCACAATAGCCCCATGCACGTCATCAGGGCCCGAGAGGCCGGAGGTCCCGACGTCCTCGAGTGGGTGGAGGTGCCCGATCCCCACCCCGGTCCGGGCGAGCTCCTCGTCCGTCTGCACGCGGCGGGAGTGAACTTCATCGACACCTACCAGCGCAGCGGTGTCTACCCCATGCCGTTCCCCCATGTGCCGGGCTCCGAGGGCTCAGGCGTCGTGGTGGCGGCCGCGGAGGGTTTCCGGGTGGGTGACCGGGTGGCCTGGGCGCAGGCGCCGGGAAGCTACGCCGAACTGGTCACCGTCCCCGCCGCACGCGCGCTGCGCGTCCCCGACGCCGTCGATCTGGACACCGCGGCGGCCCTCCCCCTGCAGGGCCTGACCGCGCACTACCTGGTCCGGTCAACCCATCCCGTCACCGAGGGCACCACGATGCTGATCACCGGCGGCGCGGGGGGTGTCGGCCAGCTCGCGATCCAGCTCGCCAAGGCCAGGGGTGCCACCGTCATCGCCACGGTGGGGACCGCCGCCAAGGCGCCACTCGCGAGTGCGGCCGGGGCCGATCACGTCGTCGTGCTGGCGGAGCTGTCCGACCTGCGGGCCGAGCTGCCCGCGGTGGTGCGCGGCATCGTACCCGCCGGGGTCGACGTGAGCTACGACGGCGTCGGGCGGGACACGTTTGACGCCACCCTCGCGTGCATCCGGCCACGGGGCCTGCAGGTCCTCTTCGGCGGCGCCTCCGGACAGGTGCCGCCCTTCGATCTGCAGCGCCTCAACGCCGCGGGCTCGCTGTTCATCACACGGCCCACCCTCGGCCACTACGTGGCCACCCGCGCGGAACTGGAGTGGCGCGCGGGCGAACTCTTCGAGGCCGTCGCAGCCGGGACGCTGCGGGTGCGGATCGGCCTGCGTACACGGCTCGCCGACGGCCGCGCGGCGCACGAGGAACTCGAGGGCCGCCGGACGACCGGGAAGGTCATCCTCACCGCGTGAGCAGGTGCTCCTTGAGGTCCGCCGCAATCTGGCGGGCCCACTCCCGGATCCGGTCCCACTCACGGTAGTCGCCCTCCGGCGCGTTCCCCAGGCGCGCCACGGAACGCTCGCGGAGCGTCAGTTCGGCCATCTCCATGCGACCCTTGAACGTCTGGTGGTCGATCGGGTTCACCGCCAGCAGGGACGGACCGATGCGCCGCGGATCCTGCACATGCCCCACGGGCACGCCGGACAGACCCGTGGAGAAGGCCCACAACGGCAGGGTGCGGAGCTGGTCCCCGTAGTGGGCGATGAAGTTGCGTGCCGACTCCATCCACTGGGTCATGTACACGGCGGAGCCGAGGACGACCGCGTCGACGCCCTCCAGCGAGGTCACGTCGCCGGGTTCCACGCTCGTGGCGTCGAGTCCCTCCCGGCGGAGTTCCTCCGCGATGACCTCACCGATCTCCCGTGTTGCTCCGTGCTTCGACGCCGTGACCACAAGGACCCTCATCATGGCCCTCATTGTTCACCCAAAGTCCGTGGCCCGGAAATCCTCATCGGTGACGAGGCCGAGGCGCCGGACGGGCGAGGTGGACAGCTGTCCCGGCAGGTCCTCCCCCACCCGGACGTAGGACCCGGACAGATGGTCGCCCTCTCCGCACGCCAGGGCCAGCGCGAGCGCGACGACGTCAGCGGGCTCCGTCCACTCGCTCCGTCCCGCGTGCAGGGCCATGGCGGCGGTCATGTCGGTGCGAACCACCCCGGGCGCCAGTTCGAAGGCTCTCAGCCCGCGCGCGAAGCCGGCGAGGTGGATGGCCCCGCCGAGGCGGAAGAGGGCGGACTTCGAGGCGGTGTAGGCGCTCGCGGTCGCGACGTCCCGCGTGCCGGCGCCGGAGTTGAGGTTGATGATGCGGCCCCCGCCCCGGGCGAGCATTCCGGGGATGACCGCCCGGGCGCAGAGGAAGGGCCCTCGCACGTTCACCTCGAACACGCGCCACCAGTCATCGGGGTCGGCCTCCCAGACCGGCACCTCGGCGTCGATCCGGCCGGCGTTGTTCACCAGCACGTCGATGGGTCCGAAGCTCTCCGTGAGCTCCGCCACCGCCACGGCAACCTCGTCCGCCCGCGACACGTCCGCGACCGCCGTCGCGACGCGCGCACCCGAGACCTCGTCAGCCACGCGGGCGAGGGCGCCGGCCGACGTCGCGACGAGCGCGACGTCGATCCCGGCCGCCGCGAAGCCGAGAGCGAGATGCCGTCCGATGCCACGGGAGGCCCCGGTGATGAGGGCGGTGCGTGGCTGCGGGGGCGAGATCACCGCAACCGCGCCCCGAGCACAGCGGCGGCCGTCTCGATGACCCGCTCCCGCACCGCCGCGATCTCCGCGGCGGCGAGCGTCCGGTCCGGGGCGCGCAGGCGGAGGGAGAAGGCCAGGGACTTCAGCCCGTCGCCCAGGGCCGCGGAGGTGTACACGTCGAAGAGCCGCACCTGCTCGGCGAGTTCGCCGGCAGCGTCGCGCACCACGGCGAGCGCCCGCCCGTTCGGGATGGACGCGTCCATCACAAGGGCGATGTCCTCCTTGGCGGGAGGGTAGGTGGACACCGGTGTCACCTGCAGCGGCTCACCGGGGACCGCCGCGAGGAGGGCATCCAGGTCGACCTCGAAGGACACGGTGCGCGGGGGCAGGTCAAGGTCCGGCAGGATCGCCGGGTGCAGCTCGCCCGCGTGGCCCACCACCTCTCCACCCACGAGGAGTTCGGCGCAGCGCCCGGGGTGCCAGGGTGCGTGCTCGGCCTGGCGGGCCTCCACGCGGACTCCCACCGTGCGGGCCGCGAGGTGCACGAGCTCGACGGCGTCCGCCCAGTCCCACGGCCGGGGCCTGCCGAGCGCGCCGCCGGGGGCGGTGGGCCCCGCCATGATGGCGGCCAGGTGGGTGGGCTGCTCCGGCACCGCGGCGTGAATGGCCGCCAGCGTCGCGGGGTCCGGCAGCTGGGCCACCGGGGGGAGCGGGGAGGGCTGCAGGTCACGACCGCGGGTCACCATGCCGAGCTCCATGATCGCGAGGTCGTTGCCGCGGCCGACGTTGCGCCGGGCCACCTCGATCAGCGTGGCAAGCACGCTGGTGCGCAGGTAGGGGGCATCGTCGGCGAGCGGGTTCGCGAGACGGATCATCCGGCGCCGTGGATCGTCGGCCGGCACCCCCAACCGGTCGTGGACGTCGTCGCCGACGAAGGGGTAGGAGAGCACCTCGTGGAGGCCGTGCTCCGCCAGGGCCCGCATGACCGCCCGGCGCTGGCGCTGCCGCGCCGTCAGTCCCCGGCCCGCGGGGGCCGCCGGCACGACCGAGGGGATGGCGTCGTAGCCGCGGAGGCGGGCGACCTCCTCCACGAAGTCCTCGGGGACCACGAGGTCGGAACGCCAGCTTGGCGGTGTCACGACGAGCGTGTCACCATCCCGCGCCACGTGGGCGCCGAGCATCTCCAGGGTCTCGACGACCTGGTCGGTGGTGTAGTCCACGCCGACCACCCGGCTGGGAAGCTGTCCGTCCATCACCACGGGGCGCGGCGGGGTGGTGGTGTCCACGTCGGTGACGACGTCGTCGATCTCACCGCCGCCGTACTCGGCCAGGAGTTCGGCGGCCCGCTGCGCAGCGTAAGGGGGCAACTGCGGGTCGACGCCGCGCTCGAACCGCTTCGCCGACTCACTTGCCAGGCGGTGGCGCCTGGAGGTGCGGGTCACCGAGACCGGATCGAAATGGGCCGCTTCGAGCAGGACGTCCGTCGTGCCCGGGTCGATCTCCGTGGACGCGCCCCCCATCACCCCGGCGAGCGCGAGGACACGCCGGCCGTCGTCGTCGGTG
>JALHDK010000462.1 GCA_022838965.1 Actinomycetales bacterium
GAGCATCCGCGTCGGCATCAACGGTTTCGGCCGGATCGGCCGCTCCGTCTTCAGGATCCTCTCCGACCGCCCCGACGTCGAGGTGGTCTGCGTCAACGATCTCTACGACAACGAGCAGGTCGCCTACCTGCTCAAGTACGACACCGTGATGCGGATCTTCCCCAAGCGCGTCACCTACGACGACGACTTCATGTACGTCGACGGCGTCCGGGTCCGGATGACGGCCGAGAAGGATCCCGCCCGGATTCCGTGGGGGGATCTCGGCGTCGATTACGTGATCGAGTCCACCGGCGTCTTCCGCACCCGCGAGAAGATCGCGCGGCACCTCGAGGGCGGGGCGAAGAAGGTGATCCTCACCGTCCCCGCGAAGGACGAGATCGACGCCATGGTGGTCATCGGCGTCAACGACCAGGACCTGCGCCCCGAGCACCGGATCGTCTCCAACGCCTCCTGCACCACCAACTGCCTGGCGCCGGTGGCGCTCATCCTCGATCAGGAGTTCGGGATCGAGGAGGGGTTCGTCTCGACCGTCCACGCCTACACCAACGACCAGCGCCTCGCCGACGTCCCCCACAAGGACCTGCGGCGCAGCCGGGCGGCGGCGGAGAACATCATCCCGACGACCACCGGCGCGGCCCGCGCGGTGGGCAAGGTGCTCCCGCACCTGAAGGGGAAGCTCGACGGCCTCGCGATGCGGGTGCCGGTGCCCGACGGCTCGATCGTGGATCTCGCGGTCCGGTTGCGCCAGCGGCCGACCGCCGAGCAGATCAACGCCGCGGTGCGCGCGCGGGCCGAGGGACCGCTCGCGAAGGTGGTCCTCTACAGCGACGAGCCGCTGGTGTCGAGCGACATCATCGGCAACCCGCACTCGTCGATCTTCGACGCCCTCTCGACGACCGCCCTCGGCGACGGCTACGCGAAGGTGATCGCCTGGTACGACAACGAGTGGGGGTATTCGAACCGGGTCGTCGATCTCCTCGACCGGATGGCGGCGCTCGGTTGAGCGCCGCAGGCAGCCGGGAACCGGCCGTTCGCCTCCGCGGCGGGCGGCCGGTTCCCGTTTTCGATATCCTTCCCGCCCATCTTCGGAAGGAGCGTGATCGTGCCTAGAGTCGGCGTGTTCGGTTGGGGCGTCGTCGCGCCGCGAGCGGCGACGATCGAGGAGTTCGAGCGCCGCC
>JALHDK010000113.1:0-1632 GCA_022838965.1 Actinomycetales bacterium
AGGGCCGCACGGACGCGCGCGGCACGGTCCTGCCGGGGGACGACGTGCAGGCCGTACCCGACGTTCCGGTCGACGTCCAGGTGGGGGAAGATCGCGTGGTCCTGGAAGAGGAAGCCCACCCGCCGCCGTCGTGCGGGCACGTGGAGACCGCCCTCATCCCACACCTCGCCGTCGAAGACGATCCTGCTGCCGGGTTCGGGCCGGTCGAGCCCGGCCACGCACCGCAGCAGGGTGGTCTTCCCGGCTCCCGACGGCCCGAAGATGACCGTGATCGGGCTGGTGGCGAGGTCGAGGGTGAGGTCGACGTCGAGCACGTGCCGGGCGACACGAGCGATCAACGGACGGTCCACCCCGGACCTCCCCGACGCTGGAGTGCGTACATGGTGGTGAGGACCACGAGCGAGAAGGCCAGGAGGGCGAGGCTGGTCCGCCCGGCGGCATCGTAGTCAAGGGCCTGCACGCTGTCGTAGATGGAGATCGAGAGCGTGCGGGTCTCGCCGGCGATGTTCCCGCCCACCATCAGCACCACCCCGAACTCGCCGACCGTGTGCGCGAAGGTCAGGACCGCGGCCGTGGCGAGGCCGGCACGGGCCAGGGGCAGCACGACCCGGAACAAGGTGCCGAGGTCGGTGCGTCCGAGGACCGTGGACGCCTCCCGGAGACGCGGGTCCACCGCCGCGAACGCGGCCAGCAGGGGCTGGACCGCGAAGGGCAGGCTGTACAGGACCGACGCGATGAGCAGCCCGGTGAAGGTGAAGGGCAGCGTGGCTCCGGTCAGCGACTCCCACCAGCGCCCGACGGGGGAACGTCGCCCCAGGGCGACGAGAACGTAGAAGCCCAGCACCGTGGGTGGCAGCACGAGGGGGAGCGCGATGACGGCCTCCACCACCACGGTCCACCGTCTCCGGGAGAAGGCGAGCCAGCCGGCGAGGGGCACGGCCAGGACGAGCAGGATGGCGGTGGTGGCGGTGGCGAGGCGCGCGGTGAGCTCGATGGCCTGCCAGTCCATCAGGTACCCGGGAGGTAGAAGCCGTAGGACTTGAGGATGGCCAGTCCCGTCTCCCCGAGCAGGAAGTCCCGCAGAGTCCGGGCGGAGTCGGACATGGCCGAATCGCTGAGGACCACGCCGCCCTGATCCAGACAGGGCGATGATGCCCACCTGGGCGTTGCCCGACTGCACGAATTCCGCCGCCTGGGCCACGTTCTCCCCCAGGACGAGCCGACCGGCGACGGCGTCGTACACCCCGGCCGTCTGGAGCGCCGCGACCGCGGCCCGGCCGTACGGGGCGTGCTCCGGATTGGCGATCGACACCTTGCGGGCCGCCGGGTCGAGCAGGGCGGGGATCCCGGGCGTGGGGTCCACGGGCGAGTCGAGCGGAGCCCAGACCACGAGCCGTCCCACGGCGTACTCGAAGAGATCGGCCTCGTCCGCGAGGCCGGCCTCGACGAGCTGGCGCGGGTAGCTGAGGTCGGCGGAAAGGTACAGGTCGAAGGGTGCCCCGTTCTGGATCTGCTGGTAGAAGGTCCCGGAGGATCCGTAGGTGGTGGCGACCGCGATCTCGGGGTGCACGGTGGCGAACTCGGTCACGATGTCCTCCATCGCGAACTTCAGGTCGGCGGCAGCGGCGACCC
>JALHDK010000113.1:1653-11879 GCA_022838965.1 Actinomycetales bacterium
CGACGACGCACAGCCGGCGAGGGCGAGGGTGCCCGCCACCAGCGCAACCGCGAGTCTCCTCATGCGCGGTCCTTCTCGACGACGACCATCGTTGCCTTCACCACGGCGGTGGCGCGGTCGCCCGGCTGGAGGCCGAGATCCTCCACGGCTTCGCGGCTCATCAGCGAGACAAGCCGGAACGGACCGGCGGCGATGTCCACCTGGGCCATCACGCCATCGACCTGCACGCGGGTGACGATCCCCGGCATGCGGTTGCGGGCGGATACGCGTCCTGTCTCGAGGCTGATGCGCTCCCGCGCGAAGCGGGCCACCTCGGCGCCCTCCACCGCCTGCCGTCCCCGGTCATCCCGGGTTGTCAGGAGGCCCGCCGCCACCCAGCGCCGCACGGTGTCGTCACTGACACCCAGGACCGCGGCGACCTCGCTGATCCGCAACATCGGCATGATCGCGACAATAGCACCGCAGGTGCGGAGGTGGGCCGCGATGGGGCGGGCGCGGCGTTACCGGCGGACCAGGTCCCGCACCAGGCGTTCCAGCACCGGCTCGTGCTCCCGCAGCTCGTAGGTCGCCCGGACGATCGGCTTGTTCACCGACAGGACCCGCGTGAGATCGATGGGGGTGCCGGCGACGACCACGTCGCACTCCGCGGCCTCGATGGTGGCCGCCAGCTCGCGGATCTGCGTCTCGCCGTACCCCATGGCGGGGAGGATGCCCGCCGCGTTGGGGTACGCGGCGTAGGTCTCGGCGATGGACCCGACGGCCCAGGGCCGGGGGTCGACGATCTCCGCCGCCCCCGCGGCCCGTGCCCCCACGACGCCCGCGCCGTACCGCATGGACCCGTGCGTGAGGGTGGGCCCGTCCTCGACGACGAGGACGCGGGCGCCGCGCACGGCGTCGGGATCGGAGAGGGTGACCGGGCTGTCCGCGCGCACCAGCGTCGCGCCGGGATTGAGGGAGCGCGCCGTCGCCTCCACCGCGGCGATCGCGCCGGCGTCGGCCGAGTCGCACTTGTTGACGACGACGACGTCGGCCATCCTCAGGTTGGCCTCGCCGGGGTGGTACCGCGTCTCGTCGCCCGGCCGCAGCGGGTCGACGACCACGATGTGCAGGTCGGGGGCGTAGAAGGGCAGATCATTGTTGCCGCCGTCCCAGAGGATGACGTCGGCCTCCTGTTCGGCGCTCCGCAGGATCCGCTCGTAGTCCACGCCCGCGTAGATGACGAAGCCCTGGTCGATGTGCGGTTCATACTCCTCGCGTTCCTCGATCGTGCAGCGGTGGTGATCGAGGTCGGCGAGGGTGGCGAAGCGCTGGCACGCCTGGGCGGCCAGGTCGCCGTACGGCATGGGGTGGCGCACCGAGACGACGCGCACGCCCAGGTCCTTGAGCACGCGGACGAGATGGCGGCTGGTCTGGGACTTGCCGGCGCCGGTGCGGACCGCGGTCACCGCGATCACCGGCCGGGTGGACTGCAGCATCGTGGGGCGGCCACCGGGGAGGACGAAGTGCGCGCCCGCCACGATCGCGGCGGAGGCGAGATGCATGACGTGCTGGTGGGTGACGTCCGAGTACGAGAAGACCACCTCGTCCACCCGTTCGCGCCGGATGAGGTCCGCCAGGTCCGACTCCGCGACGATGGGGATGCCCTGGGGATAGCGCCCGCCGGCGAGGCTGGCAGGGTAGGCGCGGCCCGCGATCCCCGGAATCTGGGTGGCGGTGAACGCCACGACCCGCACGTCCGGGTTGTCCCGGTACAGGACGTTGAAGTTGTGGAAGTCGCGCCCCGCGGCTCCCAGAATGACGATGCGGCGCGGCTCGGCCATGGTCCCACCTCCATTGACGGTGTCTTCAGGCTACGTCCCCGGGCGGGACGGCGTGATCGACTGGCGGGGGACAAGACGACCGCCCCCCGGCGCCGCGGCGCCGGGGGGCGGTGGATGGTCGTGCTACTCGGCGTCGAGGTCCTGTTCGACCAGGGCGGCGATGGCCTCGACCGCCTCGGCGTTCTCGGACTCGACGGTCACCGCGGCGCCCTTCTCGGCGCCGAGCGTCATGATCATCAGGGACGAGCCGGCGTCCACCGGCTCCTCGCCCTCGACGGCCAGGGTGATCTCGTCGTCGAAGGCCGCGGCGGCCTCGGCGATGATCGTGGCCGGGCGGGCGTGGAGGCCGACGGCTGATCCGACGATGACGGTCTTGCGGGGCATGGTTTCTCCTTGTGGATGGGGGTGGGATCAGACAGCGACGGCGGCGGGGGTGCCGGCCTTGCGGGAGTGCAGTTCCTTCGCGAAGGTGACCGCCAGGGCCGCCACCACCGTACCGGCCACGAGCGCGATGAGGAATCCCACCACGTTGGTGATCGCGAAGAGGACGAAGATGCCGCCGTGCGGGGCGCGGCTGCCGACCTCGAGGGCCATGCTCAGCGCACCGGTGACCGCACCCCCGAGCATCATCGAGGGGACCACGCGGGTGATGTCGGCCGCGGCGAACGGGATGGCACCCTCCGAGATGAAGGACGCGCCCAGCAGCCAGGCCGCGCGGCCGTTCTCGATCTCGGGTTCGGTGTAGAGCCTCGGCCGGAGCGTGGTGGACAGGGCCATCGCCAGCGGCGGGACCATGCCGGCCGCCATGACCGCGGCCATGATCATGAACGCGGACTCGGTGTTGGCCGAGAGGCCGGCCGTGGCGAACAGGTAGGCCGCCTTGTTGACCGGGCCACCCAGGTCGAAGCACATCATGAGGCCGAGGATCACGCCGAGCAGGATCGCGGACCCGCCGGAGAGGCTGTTCAGCCAGGTGGTGAGACCTTCCGTGATCGCCGCGAGCGGCCGACCGAGGAGCAGGTACATCGCGCCACCGGTGATGAGCGTGGCGAGAAGCGGGATGATGACCACCGGCATGAGGCCGGCGAGCCAGCGAGGTGCCTTGTAGCTGCCGATCCACAGGGCCACGAATCCGGCGATGAGACCGGTGATCAGGCCACCGATGAAGCCCGCGCCGACGGCGACCGAGACCGCGCCACCCACGAAGCCGGGGGCGATGCCGGGCCGGCCGGCGAGTGCGTAGGCGATGTAGCCGGACAGGGCGGGGACCAGGAACCCGAACGCCAGGGCGCCCACCTTGAACATGACCGCGCCCAGGTAGAGCAGCAGGCCACCCTCGGGCAGGTTGAACAGGGTGTTCGTGGTGACGATCTCGTCGGCGACACCGGTGACGTCGTAGCCGCCGAAAAGGAAGCCGAGGGCGATGAGGAGACCACCGGCGGCCACGAACGGGATCATGTAGGACACGCCGGTCATCAGGGCCTGCTGGATGCGCTTGCCCCAGCCGAGCTTTGCACCCTCGGATCCGCCCTGGGCGGCCGCCGCGTCGCCGGACACCCGGCGTGCATTCGGGTTCTTCGCGGCGGCGAGCGCCTCGGTGAGCATGACCTCGGGCTCGTTGATGGCGCGCTTCACGCCCGACTCGATCACCGGGAGGCCGGCGAACCGCTCGCGGTCCTTCACGCCGACGTCGGTGGCGAAGATGACCGCCGAGGCCCTGCGGATCACGTCCGTGGGGAGCGGGGTGACCGCGCCGGAACCCTGCGTCTCCACCTGGACGTCGACGCCCATCTCCTTGCCCGCGTTGACCAGGTGGTCGGCGGCCATGAAGGTGTGCGCGATGCCGGTCGGGCACGCGGTGATCGCGACGACGACCGGACGCTCCACCGCGGCGGCAGCGGCGGCGGGGGCAGCGGCGGGCGCGGCAGTAACGGCGGCAGCCGGGACGGTAGCCGCGGCGGGGGCCGGCTCGAGCACCTCGTCCACCAGGGCCACGATCTCCTCCTTCGAGGAGGCGGCGCGCAGGGAGGCCAGGAAGTCCTTGCGGACCAGGGCCCGGGCGAGCTTGGTGAGCAGCTTGAGGTGGTCGGCGTCGCCACCCTCGGCGGCGGCGATCAGGAAGACCAGGTCAGCCGGACCGTCCTTCGCTCCGAAGTCCGCCGGGTTCGAGAGCCGGGCGAACGCCAGCGAGCTCTGGCTCACCGCGGCCGAGCGGCAGTGGGGGATGGCGAAACCGCCCGGGAGACCGGTGGCGGCCTTGCCCTCGCGTTCCATGGCGTCGCGGGCCAGGCCGGCGGCGTCCGCGCGGCCGGCGCCCGCGACGAGGCGCGCGAGGGATTCGATCACGTCGGCCTTGGTCGCACCAAGGTCGACGTCGAGCGCGACGAGCTCTGTCGTCATCAGCTTCATTTCGTCCTCTTTCAGGGTTGGGTGTTGGAGGTGTGGCTGGGCGGATCAGTAGACGGAGACGGTGACGGCGTCCGGGTGGACGTCGTCGGGACGGGGGAGCGTGGTCCCCGGCAGACCGGCGGCTGCGGATCCGTGGGCGACGGCGCTCTGGAGGCGGCTCCCGGGGTCGGCACCCCGGACCGCGGCGAGGATGTAGCCGGCCACGGACGAGTCGCCGGCGCCGACGGTGCTGCGGACGGTGATTCGGGGGGCCTGCGCGAACCAGGCTCCCTCGGTGGTCACGAGGACCGCGCCGGCCCCGCCCAAGGTGGCCAGGACGGCTCCGATGCCACGGTCCACGAGGGAGCGCGCGGCGTCGATGACCGGGCGGGGGTTCCCTGCCCGGGCCGAGGACTCGAGCGTCTCGGCGTCCGCACCGGTCAGCTGGGCAAGTTCCTCGGAGTTCGGTTTGATGAGGTCGCAGGCGGAGCCCGGGAGGGCGTCGATGAGCGCCTCCAGGGGGGCGTCGGAAGTGTCGACGGCGACCTTGCAGCCCAGCGGCGCCAGTGCGGCCACGAGGCGGGCGTACCAGTCGACGGGAGCGCCGGGCGGGAGTGAGCCGGAGAGAGCGACCCAGGCCGCGCCTGCCGCCTCCTCGAGGATCATGGCGGTGCAGTCCGCCACCTGGGCGTCGGTGAGGGTGGGGCCGGCCTCGTTCACCTTCGTGGTGGTTCCGTCTGCCTCGGTGAGCGTGATGTTGGTGCGGACGCGGTTGTCGATCGCCACCGCGCGGTGGGGAAGGGAACCCGCGAGACCGGCGAGGATCGGGTCCGTGGGCCCCGCCGGCAGCAGGGCGCGCACGTCCTGGCCGGCGTGGTGCAGCACGCGCGCAACGTTGATGCCCTTGCCGGCGGCCTCGACCGTCACGGCCTCGGCCCGGTGGACGGCGCCGCGGGTGAGCGGCCGGTCGAGCAGGACGGTGCGGTCCAGGCTCGGATTGGGGGTGAACGTGATGATCATGCGAGGACCACCTTGATTCCTTTCTCCGTGAGGGCGAGTCCGTCGGATTCGCTGATCCCGGGGTCGGTGATGAGCACGTCCACGTCTGCGGGACGCGCGAAGCTGACGAGGTAGTCGGTCCCGGCCTTGGAGGAGTCGGCGAGGACGACGACGAGGTGCGCGCTGGCCACCATGGCACGCTTGACGGCGGCCTCGCTGGGATCCGGCGTCGAGAACCCGTGGTCCAGTGAGAAGCCGTTGGTGCCGAGGAACGCCACGTCCACGCGCAGGTCCCGCAGAGCCTCGACCGTCGGCGCTCCCACGGTGGCCTGTGTCAGGCCGCGCACCCGCCCGCCGAGCAGGTGGACGTCGGCGACCTGCCGGGAGGCCAGGCCGAAGGCGATCGGCACGCAGTTGGTGACCACGGTGGTCAGCGAGCCGGGTATCAGCGCCTCGGCGAGCCTCGCCGTCGTGGTGCCGGCGTCGAGGAGGATCGTCCCGCCGGCCTTCGGGAGGAATGCGCGGGCGGCGAGCGCGATGCGCTGCTTCTCGGCGGTGCGCGCGATCTCCCGGTCGGGCAGGCCGGCCTCGATCAGGCGCACCCGCTCCGCCGGGACGGCGCCTCCGTGCACCCGGCTCAGGACACCGAGCGTGGAGAGGGCGTCGAGGTCGCGGCGTACCGTCTCCGTGGTGACACCGAAGCGTTGGGCGAGGTCGGCGACGACCACTCGACCCCTCTCGTGGGCGAGCTGGGCGATCGCCTGCTGCCGCTCCTCCGCGTACATGGACACCTCCTTCGGTGCGATCACGAAGCAACACGAATCAATGTTGTTATGGATTGTTTTACACCCGAACGTGTTGACTTCGCAAGTGGCTTGTGCCACCTTTGTGGTACCAGATCCACGGGTCATCACTCATCGCGGAGGTTTCTCGACATGACCGATACGTTCCAACTCCACGGCACGGGCGTCGTCGCCGGCTTCGCCTACGGACCTGTCGCGTGGACGAAGGCGCGCCCCGAGCTGCCCAGCCAGGACCGCGTGATCCCGGAGGAGGAACGCGAGGCCGAGGCGGCCCGCTTCGCCCGGGCCGCCGGCGCCGTCGCGGACCGGCTGGACGCCCGGGCATCCGGCGCCACCGGACCCGCCGCCGAGGTGCTCGCGGCGACCGCGACGCTCGCACGCGACCGCGGCTGGCACCGCTCCGTCGGCAAGCTGGTGAAGGGGGGCGCTCCCGCCGAGGTCGCCGCCGTTCAGGCGACCGAGCAGTTCGTGGCCATGTTCGAGAAGATCGGCGGCCTCATGGCCGAGCGCGTCACCGACCTGCGGGACATCCGCGACCGCGTCGTGGCGGAGCTGCGCGGGGAGCCGGAGCCCGGCATCCCGTCCTCGGAGACCCCCATCGTCCTCCTCGCGGACGATCTCGCCCCGGCGGACACCGCGGGCCTCGACCCGGCCACGATCCTCGCACTCGTGACCCGGCTGGGCGGCCCCACCAGCCACACCGCCCGGCATCCCCTGCATCGTGGCCGTCGCCTCCCTCGGACAGCTGACCGAGGGGACGCCGGTGCTCGTCGACGGCGCCCGCGGCACCGTGGAGACGGGCGCCGACGCGGACGCCGCCCGCGCGCTCGTCGACGACGACCGCGCCCGCCGCGCGGCGATCCGCAGCTGGGTCGGCCCGGCACGGACGAAGGACGGCGTCGCCGTCGACCTCCTCGCGAACGTCCAGGACGGCCACGGCGCGCACCTGGCGGAGAAGGCGCAGGCCGCCGGCGTCGGCCTGCTCCGCACGGAGCTGTCGTTCCTGTCATCCCAGGTGGAGCCCTCCGTCAGTGATCAGGCCGCCCTCTACGGCGCGGTCTTCGCGGCGTTCCCCGGCCGGAAGGTCGTGGTGCGGACCATCGACGCCGGCTCCGACAAACCCGTGCCCTTCGCCCACCTGGCCCACGAGGAGAACCCGGCGCTCGGCGTCCGCGGGATCCGGCTGCGGCTCGCCCACCCGGGTCTGGTGGAACGCCAGCTCGACGCGATCGCCCAGGCAGCCGCGGAGCACGGGGTCGAGTCCCCCTGGGTGATGGCACCGATGGTGGCCACCCTGGACGAGGCCCGCGAATTCGCCGCGCTGTGCCGGGCGCGCGGCATCACGCCGGGGATCATGGTCGAAGTTCCCAGCGTGGCGGTACTCGCCGACCAGTTCCTCGAGGAGGTCGACTTCTTCTCGATCGGCACGAATGACCTCACCCAGTACGCGATGGCCGCCGACCGCATGTCCGCACCGCTCGCGTGGCTCACCGACCCCTGGCAGCCTGCCGTGCTGCGGCTCATCCAGCTGACCGCGGCCGCCGGCAGGCGCGCCGGCAAGCCCGTGGGGGTGTGCGGTGAAGCCGCGGCCGACCCGCTGCTCGCCTGCCTGCTCCTCGGCATGGGCGTTACCTCCCTGTCGATGGCCTACGGCGCCATCGCCGCCGTCGGCGTACAGCTCGCGAGCGTGACGATGGAGCAGTGCGTCGCCGCCGCGGCGGCAGTGCTCGAGTGCCGGAGTGCCGACGCCGCGAAGGCGAAGGCGGCCGAGCTCCTCGGCTGACCAGCCGTGGAGGGGACCGGCCCCGCGCCGCCCCCGCCGGTGACGCGCCCACCCGTACCGGTGGGCGGGCTCACCGAGGCGGAGGCGGCGCTCCGGCACGCCTCCGGGCTGGGCAACGTCGTCGAGCACCACTCGAGCCGCACCTACTGGGACATCCTGCGCCAGAACGCGTACCCCGCCATCAACGGCGTGCTGCTGTCGGTGTCCGTCCTGCTCGTGCTGTGGGGGCTGTACGTGGAGGCCGTCGTGACCGCGGGCCCGGTGCTGCTCATCATCGTCGTGGGGGTGGTGCAGGAAGGCCGCGCCAAGCGGGCGCTCGACCGGATCGCCCTTCTCAGCCGCCCGCGCGCGGCGGTGATGCGCGACGGCGCCGAACGGTGGGTGGACCCCTCCGAACTCGTGGTGGGAGACCTGATCGTCGCCCGACGGGGGGACGAGGTGGTCCTCGACGGCGTCATTGTCGGGGGAGGGCGCGCGGAACTCGACGAGTCCCTGCTGACGGGGGAGTCCGACCCGGTGTCCCGCGAGGTCGGGGAACGGGTGTGGTCGGGCAGCGCCGTGGTTGCGGGAGCGATCCTCTACGAGGCGACGGCGGCGGGGACGGAGAGCCTCGCCGGCCGGATCCTCGCCGAGGCGCGCGGGGGCGCGGACACACGCCGGACGCCCATCCAGCGCGAGATCGCCGTCATGATCTGGGCCGTCGCCGGACTGGTCGCCCTCGCCGCGCTCCCGGTGGTGCTCGGCGCGTCGTCCTCCGGGCCGGAGGAGACGCTGGGTGCCGCCGCCGTGCTGGTGTCCCTCGTGCCCCAGGGCCTGGCGATCATGGTGACCTTCACCTATGCGGCCGGTGCCCTGCGGGTCAGCCGGATGGGCGCGCTGGTGCAGCGGCAGAACGCCATCGAATCGATCAGCAGAGTCACCGTGCTCTGCATGGACAAGACCGGCACGCTGACCTCCCCGCGGGTCACTCTCGCCGGCGTGCGGGGTCTGCGCGGCGCGGTGGCGGCCCCGCTCCTCCTGGGAACCCTCGCCGCCTCGACCACCACCCCCACCCGCGCGACGCAGGCGCTCGGCGACACCCATCCCGGCGAGCGGGTGCCACTCGCGGAGGAGGTCGCCTTCTCGTCGGAGCGGCGCTGGTCGGCCATGCGATTCGCGGAGACGGGGCCGGGCCTGGCCGGGGTGGGGGTCACCCCCGGCGCCGTCTACCTGCTGGGCGCGCCGTCCGAGCTGATGCCCGCCGCGCCGGATGTGGCCGACGCCGTACGGGAGGCGACCGCCCGGGGCGAGCGGGTGCTCCTCCTCGCCCGGGCCCCCGACCACGCCTCCCTGCGCGACGACGCCCAGCGGCCGCGTCCGCCCCGGCAGCTCCAGCCGCTCGCGCTCCTGGGTTTCGTCGAGGAGATGCGTGCGGACGCCGGGGACACCGTGCGCGCCTTCCGCGACGCGGGCGTCGAGGTGAAGGTGATCTCCGGCGACGATCCCGCCACGGTCGCGGCACTCGCGCGGCGGGTGGGTCTGGCGCCGGGGACCGCGCCGGCGGGGCCCGACCTCGAGGCACTGGACGAGGCCGACCTCGAGGCGGCCACGAACGCCGCCGTCTTCGGCCGCGTGGGCCCGGCGCTCAAGGCCCGCATCGTCGACGCCCTCCGGCGGCGGGGCGCCTACGTGGCCATGGTGGGCGACGGCGTCAACGACATCCTGTCCCTGCGCCGGGCCCACCTGGGCATCGCCATGGAGAGCGGTGCGTCAGCCACCCGAGGTGTCGCGGACATCGTGCTGCTCGCGGACCGGTTCGGAGTGCTCCCGCGCGCCGTGGTGGAGGGCAGGCGCATCGTTGCAGCGATGGCGGCCGTCCTGCTGCTGCTCCTCACCCGGACCTTCGCGATGGTCGTCCTGCTGGCGGCCACGGCGGCCTCGAACCTGCCCGTGCCCATCACCCCCAGGCAGAACTCGATCCTCGCGTTCCTCGCCGTGGGGGCACCCCTGCTCCTCGCGGCCCTCCTGGTGACGCCTCGCCGGCCACCGCCGAGCCTGCTCCGGGAAACGCTCCGCATCTCGGTGCCCGTGGGTGTGACGCTCGGGGCCCTCGCCCTGGCCGCGTTCGCCGTCGCCCTGGACGGCGGGCTGCCACTCGCGGAGGCGCGCACCGCCGTCACCACCCTCCTGACCCTGTGCGGTCTCGGCCTGATACCGGCGCTCCTGGGTGCCTCGCGGGGCGCCGGCCGCTGGACGCTGCCCGTGGCGGCGGCGATGCTGCTGGCCTACGCGGCGGTCCTCGCGCTGCCGCCGCTCCGCGTCCTGTTCGGGCTCGTGCTCCTCCCGGGGCCCGTGCTCGGCCTGCTGCTCGGCGTTGCCGCGGTGTGGTCGCTGTCGGTTGCTGCCGTGGTGCGGCGCGGCGGCGGGACGTCCACCACGAGAAACAGCCAGCCG
>JALHDK010000463.1:0-1175 GCA_022838965.1 Actinomycetales bacterium
ACAGCGGATCCGTAGTAGCCGTCAGCGATAGCCAAGGCCGGGAGTCCTACGATAGCCGACTCGAGGGCCTCATCGAGTCCATGGCGGACAACCAGGCCATCGTGACCAAGACCAGCTGCAACCTCCGCCAGGGGCCCGGAACCGGATTCACGGTCGCGGCCAAGCTGAACCAGTACGACAAGCTGCGCGTCCATGGCCAGGCGTCGGGATGGCTGAAGGTGACGACGGGCGGGGGCCAGCAAGGGTGGATCGCCTCCTGGCTCTGCGCGACGAGGGTTGACCCGCCGGCGCTCCCGGCGTCCGAGGTGCCACAGCCGCCCTCTCGGGCCGTTGTGGCGGGGCAGGGCGACGCACTGGGTGTGGGCAAGCGGATCGCCGAGTTGGCCCTGGCGCAGGTCGGCAAGCCGTACGTCTGGGGCGCGGAGTCGCCGAGCTCTGGCTTCGACTGCTCCGGCCTCGTCTACTGGTCCCACGGCCAAGTGGGGCTGAAGATGATGCGGACGACCTGGGACCAGTGGGACGACCCGCGCGGGAAGGCCGTTCCCACGGAATCCCTCCAGCCCGGCGACGTGGTGTGTTTCGCGAACACCTATCGCCGTGGCGTGTCCCATGTAGGTGTCTACATCGGCAACGGGCAGTTCGTGCATGCGCCGGGCCGCGGGCAGTCGGTGCGGGTGGACAACCTGTCTAGCCGCTCGCGGAGTTACTGTGGCGCGCGCCGGTTCTACTGACGGAGGTGTTCGGTTGGCTAGTCGTCTCGGGCCCAGATGGGCGCTGGTGGCGCTCCTGCTCACCGCCGCCAGCGCCTTGGCGCAAGGGTCCTGGTACGTCGCGGCGCCGGCGCTCGAGGCTCGCGCCGAGCCCTCGGGCACGGCCGAGGTCGTGGGAGTACTGCGCTCAGGCGCCGAGGTGAGGGTGAGCGAGACGCGGGGCGTGTGGCGCCGTGTCACTGGCGCGACGCTGCCGCGCCCGGCCTGGGTTCCGGCGTGGTGCCTCATGGACGCGTCCTCCACTGGGGTGGGGCAGGCGTCGGTGATCATCACCAAAGACGTGAACATGCGCGCCGAGCCGCAGGACGGGGCGCCACTCTCCGCCGTTCTCACCCAGGGACAGGGCGTCATTGCCTTGGTGGAGGAGGGTGAGTGGACGCGGGTGCGGATCGCCGGAACGCAGCT
>JALHDK010000463.1:1204-1775 GCA_022838965.1 Actinomycetales bacterium
GCTATGTGCCCGCCTGGGCCGTCAGGCCGGGGCAGGCGGCTGAGCCCGCTGAAGCGCAGCCGGAGGTGCAGCGCGCCGCGGACTACGGGCAGACTCGGTACGTTCGGGTGAGCGGGCTGTACCTGCGTGAGAGCCCGTCGGTGGAGTCGGACCCCGTCTGCCTCCTCGGCGAGAACGCTATCGTCTACCCGATGGAGGTCGCGGGCGAGTGGGTCCATGTTCGGGTCCACGATGGTGCCCGCCACGGGTTTGCCGTAGGGCACGGTCATGCCCCAGGTGACGCCCTGGCGGGTGGAAGCGGTCGGGTCCAGGTACAGCAGGGAGATGTGCGGCCCCCAGGTGCGCACCAGCGACGCGGCCTGCCCCTTGCGGTTGACGTTGACGCGGGCGTTGCCGATGAGCAGCCGGTCCACTTCCAGCAGGGCCATGAACTGTTCGCGGGTAACCATGCCGCCCTGGGCACCGGGGTAAATGGACTGCACCACCTTGGGGTGCACGCGCACCTTGGTCCACACCGGCTGCGACATGACCACGGTGTTGGGGCGCACCAGCGGCTCGTCCAGCGATTCGT
>JALHDK010000464.1 GCA_022838965.1 Actinomycetales bacterium
CGTCGGCGGCACCGCCCGGATCCCCGCGTACATCGGCACGTAGACCGTCGAGTAGGTGTCGTCCACGCCGAACCAGAGGATCCCGCCGATCGGATCCGGCAGCCAGTCACGCGACTGGGAGACGAGCGAGAAGCCGGTCTGCTGGGTGGAGATCGCCCGCTCGTGGACGTACGTCGCGCCGTCGCTCTCCCAGGTCATCGGCCGCCAGCGGTAGGGGCAGGCGAAGGGGCCGGCGCCCACGTCCTGCGTCATGTCGAGCGGCGTGCCTTCGAAATGATCCCGCATCAGCTCCATGACGTCGGCGACGGAGAGCTTCCGGTCGGGCTTCACCCAGAGCGGCAGCCGTGCCTCGGGATGGCGGCCGTCGGCCATCTCGACCGGCAGGTCGAGCGACGGCGCGGCCCTCCGGAAGGCGCTCCAGACCCGGGACTCGCAGAAACGGACGCTCCCGAAATCGAGCGGGGCGTAGACGTCGGCGAAGGAGAACTCCGCGTCGGGGCCGTCGAAGAAACCCCGCTCCCGGGCGAAGGAGATCACGTCCGGGGCGTAGAGGGTGTCGGGGTCGCGAAGCGGGAAGGTACGGATCCGGGCATGGTTCGCGTGCGCCGAGATCATCCCCTCCGGTACCCGCCGCGCCACCCAGACCACTCCTTTCTGCTCCTTGCCCTTGCCGATCATCTCGAGGAGCCAGACCTCCTTGGCGTCGGCGATCGAGAAGCTCTCGCCGCTGGAGGCGTAGCCGTGCTCCGTGGCCAGGCTCGTCATCACCTGGATCGCCTCGCGCGCGGTCTTCGCCCGTTCGAGCGCGATGTAGATCAGCGAGCCGTAGTCGAGGATCCCGTTCGCCCCGGAGAGCTCGCGGCGGCCACCGAAGGTGGTCTCGGAGATCGCGACCTGGTGCTCGTTCATGTTGCCGATCCGGGTGTAGGTCACCGCCGGCTGCGGGATCCGGCCGAGGTGCCGGCCCGAGTCCCATTCGATGATCTCCCGCATCGCGCCGGGCCCGAACCGCTTGCCGGCGAGGAAGTAGAGCTCGCCGTAGATGTCGTGCGAATCGGCGGCGTAGGTGACCATCGTCGAGCCGTCGGCGCTCGCCCCCTTCGTGACCATGATGCTGGTGCAGGCACCAGCGGGAGCGACCGGCAGGAGGAGCAGCGAGAACAGGGCGGCGGC
>JALHDK010000465.1 GCA_022838965.1 Actinomycetales bacterium
CAGCAACGCCAGCGCGGCCGCTTCGAAGGCGTCGTCGTCGAAGTCGAGATCCGCGGTCTGCCAGCCCGCGGTCGGCCGGGCCCGGGTGGCGACGTTCTGGTAGCGGGCGCCGACCGTCAGCCGGAGCCGGTCGGAGGCGGTGATCTCGTCCTGGGCGAAGAGGCCCCAGCTCTCGTTGCGCGCGTTCGGGGCGTTGGCGATCGGATCGAACGTGGTGACGACCCGCTCGAACGGCGGGAAGGGGAAGCGGAGGGTGGTGGTGGAGAGCGACGCGTCGGTGTTCTCCGAGCGGTCGCGATAGTAGTCGAGCCCCCAGGTGAGCAGGTGGCGGCGGCCGGCGAGCTTGATCGCCTCGGTGCGCAGCCCCAGGGTGTCGAGGTCGGTCCGGTTCGTCGAGTCGACCGCCACCGACGAGGAGGGCGCTCCCGGCATGAGCGGTCCGATGTCGATGAAGATGTCGTTGACCAGCTCGCGCCGGTTGCGCTGGAAGTAGGTGCGCACCTGCACGCTGTCGGCGGCGAAGAAACCCGCCGTGGTCGCCTCCCAGCTCAGGGTGGCGCGGTCGAAATCCTGGTACGGATAGAGGATGCGGACGAGCGCGCTCTCGTCGCCGCCGATCCGGCCAGGATCGACGAAGCCGAAGCCGGTCTCGTCGGCCCGGTAGCGGGAAAGGCGCAGCGAGAGCGTCTGGGAGTCGCCGAGGGCGAGGCCGAACACCCCGTAGAGGTTCCGGTCGCGCAGGCCGGAGTCCTCGACCCGTACCGGGGAGGTGACGCGGATGTCGCCGAAACGGCCGGTCGAGGCGTCGTACTCGTCGCTGTCGCGATAGGTGCCCGAGAGGAGGAAGCTGAACCGTCCGTGCCGGCCGCCGGCCGAGGCGCTCAGCCGCCGCTGGTCGGCGGCGCTGCCGTAGCGCAGGTCGAGCGCGGAGGAGAGACCGGCTCCCGAGGCGGCGCCCGGGGTCTTGGTCACGAGGTTCAGGACGCCGCCGATCGCGTCGCTGCCGTAGAGGACCGAGGCGGGGCCGCGGACCACCTCCATGGTGGCGACGGCGTCCATGTCCACGAGCCCGGTGATCTCGCCGAAATCGGTCTGACGGCGGGCGTTGTTCATCCGCAGGCCGTCTTCGAGGAAGAGCACCCGCAGCCCGCGCTGGCCGCGGATCACCGGGC
>JALHDK010000466.1 GCA_022838965.1 Actinomycetales bacterium
CCGATGGCCTACGACGCGGCCCGGCGAACCTGGCTCACGCCCCTCTCCTCGACCCTGGCGGAGCGCGAGGCGCCGGGGCTGCTGCCCTACGCGAGCGAGCCGCCGGCGCGATAGGTTCCGCCAGGACGACCGTCGAGCGAGGCGAAGGAGTCACGGCTCGACACCCCGCAGTACCCTAGGGGAGTGGCGACCGATCATGACTGCCCGCTTCGTTGTGTGTCTGGTCCTGTGCGTAGCCGCCTCTGTGACGGCCCAGGAGCCGCCCGCCGTCGGCGCGTCCTTCCAGGTGGTCTCCGAGCCACCGGGCGCCACGGTTGAGGTGAGCCCTCCGGGTGACCCGCGCTTCTACGCCAAGGGCGTCGCGCCGTGCCAGGTCACCGTCCAGCGCGCGCTCCCGGGGGAGTGGGCGGTGCGGCTCACGCTGCCCGACCACATCCCCGCCGTCCGCTCCGGCAGCCTGCCCTCGGGCGAGCTGCGCGTCGAGCTTTGGGAGACCGCCTTCGACGACGCCCACGCCTACCCCATCGCCTTGGAGTCGGCTGACGAGACCCCCGCCATCGTCATCGCGCCATCGACCGGGGGCGATCCCATCGCGCGGATCGACGACGCCCGATGGCCCGCGTGGTCGCCCACCGATGGCCGACTGGCCTTCCGGCGCGGGCAAGAGGTCATCCTGTGGTCTCCGGCCGGGGAGCGCTCCTTGGGCGCAATGCCCGGCGATCGGCTCACATTCACTCCCGATGGCGAGTTCGTCACGGTCATGGACGCGCGGGCGACGGGCGAGTTGGCGCTCATCTGCCGGCCCGTCTCCGGCGGCGAGGATCGCGTCTTCCTCCTCGGAGCAGCGCCCCAACCGGGGGCGTCCGTCAGGGACTTCGATCTGGGCCCCACGGGCGAGACGGTGGCGGTGGCGTGGGCCTGGGAGGCGGAGGAGCAGCAGGGGGCGACGGTGACCCTCTATCGGTTGGCGGGCGACCGGGAGCCCGTGGAGCTTCCGCTGCCCGCCGACCTGCCCGCTCCCTCCGCTGTGGCCTTCGACCCGGTGCTGCCCGCACTGTGGATGCTGATCCCCCGGGACGCCAGCACCGATCGGCCCTCCCGCGCGGTCCACTACCTCATGCCCGAGGGGCTCATCGCCATACAGACGCCGCCTCCGGGGGCCGATGATTTCG
>JALHDK010000467.1 GCA_022838965.1 Actinomycetales bacterium
GTAGTAGGCGCCCTTGACGGCCTCCGCGACGACCGGCTCGCGCTCCTCCGCCTCCAGCCCGGCGATGCTCTGGGTGTCGAACAGGCAGCCGCTGCCCACGTCGTAGACCAGCGGCACGCGCAGTTCCTCCGCCACCTGCGCCAGTTCGCCCGTGTCGGGCGCCTCGGTGAAGCCGACGAGCCGGAAGTTGCTGGGGTGCACCTGGAGGATCAGCGCCGTCCGCTCCGTCGCCGCCCGCAGGTAGTCCTGGGCCCGAACCTTGTTCGTGGTGCCCACCTCGACGAGCCGAGCCCCCGACGCCTCGATCACATCGGGCATCCTGAAGCTGCCCCCGATCTCGACGAGCTGGCCCCGCGCCACGATCACCTCGCCCCCGCGCGCCAGGGTGTCCACGGCCAGGAGCGTCGCCGCGGCGTTGTTGTTGACTACCAGGGCGTCCTCCGCCCC
Organism: Actinomycetales bacterium; assembly: GCA_022838965.1. The sequence goes on from JALHDK010000467.1 coordinate 448, forward strand.
GCTGAGCCACCGAAGCGGCTCGCGGAGGTGGTCCTGCCGGCTGCCCCGCTCGCCCGTCGCGCGGTCGATCTCCACGTCACAGTAGCCGGTCCGCACCCACCCCGCGGGCATGGGGGCGCGGCCCAACCCCGTGTGCAGGATGACGCCCGTGGCGTTGATGACCCGCCTCGGCCCCGAGCCCGCGATGGCCGACAGCCGCGCCTGAGCCGCCGCCGCCAACTCGTCCGGCCCCGGAGCCGCCTCGCCCCCCGCCAGCAGCGCCTCCCGCGCCTCCTGCAGCGCCTCGCGCACGGCCCGGACCACGAACTCCCGCCGAAAGCGGCCGAGCAGTTCCCGTCCGGCCGGTGTGCCGAGCACCTCGTTGACCGGCGGCAGGTGTTGGAGTCGGTTGGCGTCCACGGCGCAGTCCTCCTCAGGCATGGGGCCCCGCGACCCGGTCATCGCCCTGGCGTCGCGTGATGCCCTCTCGGTCGAAGTGCTCCAGCAGGGGGACGACCGCCTTGCGCGAGGAGCCCAGGGCGTCGCGGAACGCCCCCACCTTGACCGTCCCCGATGACGCCAGGAGACCACGGAGGACCTCGCGCGCCGCCGCAAGCTCCTCGGCATGGAGGAGCCGCTCCCCTACCCGCGCCAGCGAGCCTACCTCGACGAGGTGCGCGATGATCTCCGCCGCGTCCGGGTGGCCCGCCGCCCTCTCCACCGCCGCGGGGTCGATCCCCGTCACC
>JALHDK010000468.1 GCA_022838965.1 Actinomycetales bacterium
GTCGTCAGGATGGGATCCAGCCTGTACAATGACGACGATGTCCACCCCGCCACGGCAGGTCGGCCGGTATCGTCTCCTCGAAGAGATCGGCCGCGGGGCGATGGGGGCGGTCTTCCGGGCCCACGATCCGCGCCTCGACCGGGAGGTCGCGATCAAGGTGATCGCGACCGCATATGCGGAAGGGTCGGGCCCGGGTGGCGAGGCCGAAGCCCGCTTCCTGCGCGAGACGCGGCTGAGCGCGCGCCTGCTGCATCCGGGAATCGTGGCGGTGCACGATGCCGGGCGCGAGGGCGCGGAGTTCTATCTCGTGATGGAGCTCGTCGAGGGAGAGTCGCTCGCGCACCGGCTCGCGCGCGGCGCTTTCCCCACGCCGGACGAGGCGCTCGAGATCGTCGCCCAGGCGGCCGAGGCCCTCGCGGTCGCCCATGCCGCCGGGGTGATCCACCGGGACATCAAGCCCGGCAACCTGCTCCTCACCCCCGAGGGTCGCGTGAAGGTCAGCGACTTCGGGATCGCCAAGGCGATGGGAGAGAGCACCGAGCTCACCCGCACCGGGATGCTGGTGGGCAGCCCCGCCTACATGGCACCGGAACAGATCAAGGGTGCCGGGCTCGATGGCCGTGCCGATCTCTTCTCGCTCGGCGTGGTCCTCTACGAGCTGTTGCTGCGCCGCCGGCCGTTCCCGGCCGACACGGTGACGACGCTCGTCTATCAGATCCTCCACGAGGATCCGCTGAGCGATCCGGCGATCGTCGCCTCGCTGCCACCCGCTCAGGCGCGCCTCCTCCAGGAGTGTCTCGCCAAGGAGCCAGGGGCGCGGATTCCGGATGCGCGCACGCTGGCAGCCCGAGCGCGGGCTGCTGCTGGCGCCGCCCTGCCTGCCGCGAGGGAGGCCATCGCGCCGGAGACCGGAGTCGGGGAGGCTCCGACGGTGCTCTCGGCCACCAGCCGCCCCGTCGGCGAGGTAACGAGCCCCACGCAGCCGATGGGTTGGCCGCCCACGCCGGCGATCGCCGCTGCCGAAGGGACCGGTACCGCCGCCGGCAGGCGTCTGCGGACCGGGCTCTGGGGAGCGGTGGTCCTCGCGGCGCTGGTGGCTGGCTTCGCCCTCGCCGGATGGTTCTTCCGCTCACCCCCGCAGCCGCCGGTGGGGCGCCCGGAGGAGGTTCCG
>JALHDK010000469.1 GCA_022838965.1 Actinomycetales bacterium
GGGCTACCAGTTCCGGCCCTGCAGCGACCTGCCCGCCGTTGACGCCCAGACGCGGACCACACTCCTCGACGCCCGACACCTCTGGGGCAGTCGCGCGGTCTACTCGACCTTCACTCAGGCGCTGAACGCTTCCATCGACCCAACCAAGGTGCTGCTGGACCTTATCGCGGAGCGCGAGGAGAGCGGGCTCGGGCGGCTGGGCAAGGTATTCCGACTGGAGCCCGACCTCAAACATGACCCCGGGGGCGTGCGCGACCTGAACTACGCGCTGTGGATCGCTCGCACAGCCCTCAGATCGACGACACCCATCGGGCTGGGCGACCTGCGCTCGGCCCTGCCCCTGGATCAGGACCACTTCGAACGCGCCGTGGCGGCGACGTCGGCCTTGGCCGATCTCCGTTACGCCCTGCATGTGGCCGCGGGCCGCAAGACGGACACCCTCTACAACACCCAGTGGAATGGGGTGGCGAGCCTGCTGGTCGAGCCGGGCAACGCGGGAGTGGACGCGATGCTTCGGATGCGGTTCGCCAGCGCCTCGGAGATCAGCGCCCTGAGCCGGCAGGTGGTCGAGTCCATCGTCGAGGGGCAGAGCCCCGTGGGCTCGGGCGTCATCCTTACGGGCGGCCGGCTGGCCCGGGCGGCGGAGGGCCTCGCGCCCCCGGCTCGGCCCGCCGCGGGTCCCCTCAGCGTCGAGGCCGCTCTGGTGGCCATCCGCGCCCACGCAAGCACGGGGGCGCCGCTGACGGAGGCGCTGCGGCGCGACATGGCGTCCATCGCGGCCCGGGTCAGCCCCGCCTCAGCCGAGGGGGCGGGGGAAGTCCTCCGAACCCTCATCGACAGCGAGCACGCGGCGTGTGGCCTACGACTGCTGCGCGACCTGGGCTGGCTACACCGCCTCCTTCCGGAGCTGGCGGGGGGCATCGGGGCGCCGCCCTACGACCCCTCCCACGAGTACGCGATTTGCGAGCACAGCCTGCGAGTCGTTGAGAACCTCACCTACCTCTCCGAACCCTCGCCGGAGGTGCTCGCGTCTATGGCTCAGCTCTGGCGGGAGCTGGATCACGCGGACCGGCGCGTGCTCATCGTGGCAGGGCTGCTGCACGACATGGGTAAGCCCGAGGCGCCGCGAGAGCACGCCGCCCGGGGGGCGGAGGTATGCCGCCAAGT
>JALHDK010000470.1 GCA_022838965.1 Actinomycetales bacterium
ATCTGATCGTAGGCGCCGGGGTTCGCCACGAGCTGCTCATAGGTCAGGACGCCTGGGACTCGGCCGCGTACAGCCAGGAGGTGTATGCGATCGGCGCGGAGCCGCGCTCGCAGGTCTCCTTGCCGCCCCCAGCCGGCGCCCGGCTCGTTGGGTCCGCGCACCTCGAGCCAACCCTCTATTCGCACCCAGCTCGCGGGGTTCTCCAGGTCCGCCCACCGCCGCTCGATGAAGGGCTGCAGGGCGTTGCCGAGCACGAGAACGGGCAGCACGTCTGTGGGGAGGTTCTCGGGGTCAACCAGTTCGTCGTAGAGCACCGCGCCATCCCGGGTGCGGACGAGCATGCCCTCCACGGCGACCCGGCCCGGCTCCACCTGGGTGGGATCCTCGATGAGCGGCGAAGCAGGGATCTGCGGCGGCTCGATGTACGGACCAGCGTACACGGCGCGGCCCTGATCCGAGGTATGGTACTCGAATAGTTCCTCGCCAACCTTCAGCAAAACCACGCTACCGGGAACGAGCACCTGGGCGTACATCATGTCGGGGTCGCGGACGCCTAGCGAGGTATCCGGCCAGACCACGGGCCACATGAGATGGGCATCGATGGACTCCTCCTCGATCCCGAGGCGCTGGGCGAGGTCCTCTCGGGCGACGTCGACGGCATCCGTCGCCTCCGTCGCGGCGTCTCCGTCCGCTTGCGCGAAGTTGAGAATCAGCATCAGCGCGATCCCAGCGGCACACATGGTCGGTCCTCCCGTTGCTAGCGTGCATAGAGGGCACACGCACCCCTTTGACGCCGCCGGCGGTTGACGGTTCCGGCGGTCCCGCCACATAACCATCATACCCTGGGGCAGCGGTGATCACCGAACCCCTGGAACGTTGGTAAGCGTCTGAATCACTGTCGATGGCATGGAGTGGCCCGAGCCACGTCGCCGACGCCCGCGAGGCGCACGACAAGGCCGAAGCAGCCGGTCACCGCAGCGTCGACGCACCGGTCTCCGGTGGAGTCGTCGGAGCTACCGCAGGCACGCTGGCATTCATGGTCGGCGGTTCCGAGGCTGACTTCCAAGCCGCGTCACCGTTGCTGGACGTGATGGGCCGCAAGGTCGTTCACTGCGGCGACGCCGGTGTCGGCCAGGCAGCCAAGATCTGCAACAACATGATCCTCGG
>JALHDK010000471.1 GCA_022838965.1 Actinomycetales bacterium
TGCTGCGCCCTTCGGTGGGCGCGGAACATGTGGCGGATGCGCTCCTCGCTCTGGATGTGGCCGGCCTGGCGCTTGTGGGTAGACCAGGCCTGAAGCTGGGCCACGGGACGCTCAGCGGCTTCGCAGGCCCATGCCACCGAATACACCGTGTCGTCATGGCCCGACTGAGTGCCGAACCGTGGCAGGCCCGCGCGTTCCACGTCGTGCTCGAAGGCGAGGAGCTCGCTCCGTAGCGTGTCGCGGGCGTGGTGGGTGAGACTAGTCCCAGCGCCCTGGTGATAGGTGAACCGGTGGTCAGCGATCGCGCGGTAAAGGCGGTTGAACAGCTTCTGCTGCGTCTGGCTAGTGGGTGTGCCGAGCTCGGCCCCAGCGAGCTTCTCGACGATGTCGGAACAGCCGTACGTCTCGCAGATGATCCGGGTCCCGTGCCCGAATATGGCGGCGGTCTCGGCGGCCTCTTCGAGTATCTCAGCCTCAGCGCCCGTGGGGAGGATGGAGCACCTTACGACGTGGTAGACCGGCTCGCCACGGTCAGCCCGCGCGGGCGTCACCTTCGCCACTACCGACCAGACGGTGCGGTCACCCTTGCGGGACACCCCGGCGCGATCGAGCCCGATGCCCAGCATGATCTGCGAGCCATCAGCCGACCATCCGGTGCGGAGTGCGTTCCACTCCACGCGGTTACGCGGCGAACGATACGGTGCGGCGGCCCGGGTAATGTCGGACGCGGCGAACAGTCGCACACCCGACGCGCCCCACGAGTTCTCCCACATGTACGCGTACTCAGCCGGCAGGCCTTCGAGCTTGGCCTCCTTCGCGCGGCGTCGCGCCCATGGCGTCGATAGCTCGGTGCGGTAGTCGAAGTAGACATGGGCGGCCTTGCGCTCGTTGTATAGCCGCCATAGTGGGTTGGAGTCGCTCGGTGACCCGGCTTGTGAGGCGATGAGTACCTGTGCGCCCGTAGCCTCTGTCTGAGCCGAAGCGAAGGCGAAGGGCTTGGTGGACTCCGCCGCGTGGAGCTCGTCGCTCGCCAAGCAGGTGAAGCCGATACCCTGGACCGTCCTCTGGTTACATGGGTAGCACTCCAGCACGTTGTCGAGGGCTCGCACCGTCAAGCGGCGCGCCTGTATGTCCTCGTCGCTGACGAAGGCCGAGAGGGCAGGC
>JALHDK010000472.1 GCA_022838965.1 Actinomycetales bacterium
GTGACGACATGGGCGCCTACCGCGATGGTTGCGGCCGTCTTGAGGAACTGCCTGCGGTCCAGTCCCGTTTGGTTGGTCATGTCTACGACTCTCCTCCGTTTTCCATCCCGGCCTCGCGGGTCCGACACATCGGCGCTCACCACCGGAGCGCGATTAGCTGATGCCGCCCATTGACCGAGCCTGTTCCAGAATCGGCTGCCCGAACTGACGCGTCTCGGGTTCGTTCTCCGCGTTCAAGCTCATCAGTAGAGCACGTTCGCCGTATTTCGAGCAGAGGGACTCCGTATCCTCGGTACCAAGCACCACAAAAGCCGTCGAGAGAGCGTCGGCGCGCGTGCCCGAGGCCGTCACCGAGCAGGCGGCGCGCACACCTCGCGCTGGCCAGCCCGTCCGAGGATCGATGATATGCCCATACCTCACCCCGCCCTCCACGAAGTGCTGCCGGAAGTCGCCGGAGGTCGATAACGCGGCGTCCGTGAGGTGCAGGGAGCCGATCCGCTCGCCCTCGGCGCCAGCCGGTCGGACGCCCACATGCCACCCGTCCTCGCTGATGGGCGGCACGCCCATCGCGTAGACGGTGCTCCCCCCGGACGCCACCAGGGCGCAGTGAGCTCCATAGCGCGTGAGGTACTCCACGACCCGATCCACGACATAGCCCTTGCCGATGCCGCCGAGGTTCAGCTCGATCCCCTCGCGGTCGAAGGCCACGGCGCCCGCCTGGGCGTCGAGCACGACATGCTCCATGCCCACGCGCTCGCGGACCTCCGCCAACTCTTCGGTTGATGGCACTCGGCCTTCTTTGCGGTGGAAGCCCCAGCATCGCACGAGGGGGCCGATCGTCACGTCGAAGGCGCCCTGGGTCATGGACGTCAGGTCCGCGCACTCCATGAGGAGGTCGAAGAGGCGAGGCTCAACCCGCACCGGCCCCCGGTGGGCGTTCTCGTTGATCCAGGAGATCTCGCTCCCCGACCGGTAGTGGCTCAGCTGCATCTCTAGCGGCTCGACGACCTCGGCGAAGGCGGACTCGATCAGTGCCCGCAGCTCCACCTCGTCCCGGTCGCCGTCGAGGATGATCTCGAAGACCGAGCCCATGGCGATCTGGCGCCGCCGAAGCCGGTACTCCCCGGAGGTCAGGTCGATTCCGTCCGCTAGATTGTCCACCG
>JALHDK010000114.1 GCA_022838965.1 Actinomycetales bacterium
ACGCACCTTCTTTGGCGGTCTTTCCCTACGACAACGCCTTGGCCTGTCGGCCGGAATCCGACTTGCCCCGAGCCGTGCGGTTCCTCTGGACGAACCGGAAGTATTTGTGGGTTCGCAAGCGATTCGGTACTCCGGTTGAGCAAATCTCCGGCTTCCGGTGGTACGAGTTCCGTGAGTTCTACCGCGAGCGGCTTCGTACACCGCTGACCATCACGTTTGCGTTCGTGGCGACGCACAACCATTTCGTTCTCGACCGGGGTGGGAAGGTGTTCAAGCAGTCGGCGCCGGTGATCAAGTTGCCGGCGGGCGCGACCGAGGACGACCACCTCGACCTCCTCGGGGTGTTGAACTCCTCGACGGCGTGCTTCTGGCTCAAACAGGTCTGCTATCCCAAGGGAGGCGATCCTGTCGGGAAGGACGGGGCCCGAGTGAGCGCTGCGGGCTGGGATGATCGCTACGAATTCACGGGCACGAAGCTGCAGGAGTTCCCGCTTCCGGCAGTCATGCCGCGGGAACGCGCCCGGGTGCTCGACTCCTTGGCTCAAGAGCTGTCGGCGGCTGCTCCGGGCGCGAGCCTCCCCGGCATCCTCACTGGCAGCGGCGAGATCGTGAGCGCGGTGGGGGTGGCCCGGCAGCGGTGGGAGGCTCTGCGGCGGCGGATGATTTTCGAGCAGGAGGAGCTGGACTGGGAGGTCTACCGCCTGTATGGGCTGGTCGAGGAGGATCTGACCTACCACGGGGACGGTATCGACGAGATCGCACTGGGTGAGCGGGCGTTCGAGATCGCGCTCGCGCGGGCGGTGGAGGCTGGCACGGAGGAGACGGCGTGGTTCGACCGGCACGGTTCCACCCCGATCACCGAGGTGCCGTCCCACTGGCCGGCGGACTACCGGGCGCTGGTGGAGCGCCGTCTGGAGCTGATCGCCTCGGACCCGTTCATCAACCTGCTGGAGCGGCCGGAGTACAAGCGCCGCTGGCAGACGGACGGCTGGGACGCGCAGCTCCGCGCGGCGCTGGAAGCCTTCATCCTGGACCGGCTGGAGGATCCGGCGCTGTGGCGGGACGCGGCGGACGTCGTCGTGCGGTCGGTGGCGCAGCTGGCGGACCGGGTGCGGTATGACGTGGCGGTGATGCGGGCGATCGGGCTGTTGGCGGGGTCGGCGGACGCGGACGTGGCCGGGGTGATCGCAAAGCTGATGGCCGGGGAGGCGGTGCCGTTCCTGGCGGCGCTGCGGTACACGGAGTCGGGGTTGGAGAAGCGCGCCGTGTGGGAGCGGGTGTGGGAGCTGCAGCGCCGGGAAGATGACGGGGAGACGGTGCGGATCCCGGTGCCGCCGAAGTATGGGCCGAAGGACTTCCGGTCGGTGGTGTTCTGGCAGGCGCGGGGGAAGCTGGACGTGCCGAAGGAGCGGTTCATCTCCTACCCGGGGGTGCAGCTGGAGAACGACCCGTCGCCGGTGTTCGGCTGGGCGGGCTGGGACCACCGGGATCAGGCGATCGCGCTGGCCCGGTTGGTGCAGGAGTCCGCCGGCGGTGTGCGGGTGCCGCTGCTGGCGGGGCTGGTGGAGCTGGAGCCGTGGTTGCATCAGTGGCACGCGGTGATGGACGCGCGGACGGGCGCGAGCCCGGCGGAGACGATTACCGCGATGGTGGATGGGGAGCTGGACGAGCTGGGGATGACGCGCGGTGACCTGCGGGCGTGGCGGCCGGCGCCGGCGGCCCGGGGGCGTCGGGTGAGGTGAGGGGAGTGGTGATGACGGACGAGCTGCTGGACCTGCCGTTGCGGGAGGTCCTGGACATCCCGGAGACGGTGACGGCGGACGACTTCGTGATGCAGCTGGACCGGGGCGTGGAGCACTCCACCGCGACGGTGCGGCAGTACGTGGTCACGGACGGGATCGCCGCGGCGATGGGTGAGGCGTTGGGCCTGGTCCGCAAGACGGTGCGGGAGGGCACGAGTGCGGGTGCGTTCGTGCACGGCTCGTTCGGGTCCGGGAAGTCCCACTTCATGGCGGTGCTGCACCTGCTGCTGGCGGGGAACGCGCACGCGGCGGCGCTGCCGGGGTTACAGGCCGTGGTGGCCGCACATTCGGACGTGCTGGCCGGGCGGTACCTGCTGCTGGACTTCCACCTGTTGGGGAAGGAGTCGATGGAGCAGGCCATCTTCGGGGGGTATCTGGACGCGGTGGCCGAACGCCACCCGGACGCGCCGCCGCCGCTGCTACACCAGTCCGACGCCCTGCTGGAGGATGCCGAGAACCTGCGGCGGCAGATCGGGGACGGCCCGTTCTTCGCGGCGCTGAACCGGGGCGGGGCCGCGCCGGCGGGGCCAGGTTTGGCCGGGTTGGGGAACCTGGGTGACCTGGCCGCCGGCCGCGGCGGCGGGTGGGACGCCGCCCGGTATGACCGGGCCCGCCGTGAGGGGCCGGCCGGGGTGGAACGGGGCCGGCTGGTCCAGACGTTGACCCGCACCCTGTTCACCGGGTACGTGCAGACCGGGGCGTGGCTGGACATGGAGGCCGGGCTGCGGGCGCTCACCGCCCACGCCCAGTCCCTGGGCTACGACGCGGTGGTGCTGTTCCTGGACGAGTTGGTGCTGTGGTTGGCGCAGCACCTCTCGGACGCGAACTTCATCCAGCTGGAGACGTCCAAGGTGGCGAAGCTGGTGGAGACCGGCACCGGCCGGCTGGCCCTGCCGCTGGTGTCCTTCGTGGCCCGCCAGCGGGACCTGAAGGACTTCCTGGGTGGGGCGGCGTCGGGGGCGGAGCAGGCCGCGATCGGGGAATCGTTCCGCTGGTGGGAGGACCGGTTCAACCGGATCCAGCTCGCAGCGGCGGACCTGCCGAAGATCGTCAACCAGCGGCTGCTCCAGCCCCGGGACCAGCGGGGCCGCCAGGCCCTGGACGCCGCCCTGGCACGGGTGAAGGCCAACAGTGCGGCGTACAACGCGCTGCTCACGGACGAGGCGCACTCCTCGGAGACGGACTTCGCCCTGGTGTACCCGTTCTCCCCGGCGCTGGTGGACGCCATGATCGCGCTGTCCTCGCTGATGCAGCGGGAGCGCACCGCGCTGAAGATCATGTCCGAGCTGCTGTCCCAGGGGCGGGACCACCTGCGGGTGCGGGACGTGATCGGGGCGGGGGAGCTGTTCGACCTGATCGTGCTGTCCCCGGCGAAGCCGCTCACCCCGGAGATGCGGCAGCGGTTCGCGGTGGCGGAGACGTTCTACCTGTCCCGGTTCCGGCCCTACCTGCTGGCCAAATACGGGGTGAAGGAGTCCGATCCGGCCCTCTCGCAGCGGGGGTCCGCGGTGCGGGCGGAGGACCTGCTGATGAAGACCCTGCTGGTGGCCTTCATCGCCCCGGGGACCCCGGCGTTGGCGAACCTGACCGCCTCCCGGTTGGCGGCGCTGAACTTCGGTTCGGTGACCGCGATGATCCCGGGCGCGGAGGCCCGCCAGGTGGCCACCGCGGCCCGGGACTGGTCGAAGAACTTCGGGGACGTGGTGGTGGGTGAGGGCGCCAACCCGCTGATCTCGCTGCAGCTCTCCGGGGTGGACTACGAGTCGGTGATCGGGCGGGTGGAGAACGAGGACACCCACGCCAACCGCCGCAGGCTGATCCAGGACCTGCTCGCCGGGGAGCTCGGGTTGGGGGAGTCGCACGGGTTCGAGGTGGAGCGCCGCCTGACCGTGATCTGGCGGGGGTCCCGCCGGGAGGTCGACGTGGTGTTCGGGAACATCCGCGAGCCGGCCGCCGTGCCGCCCGAGATGCTGCGGGCCCGCGGAGGGCGGTGGCGGGTGGTGATCGACCACCCCTTCGACGAGCCCGGCCACTCGCCGTCGGACGACCTGCTGCGGTTGCGGGACGAACGTGAGGCGGGTCTGGAGACGACGACGCTGTGCTGGGTGCCGTACTTCCTCACAGCGGCCCGGCTGGAGGACGTGGGCCGGCTGGTGCTCCTGGAGTTCCTCGCGCCCCCGGCCCGCTTCGACGCCAACGCGAACCACCTGCCGGTCGCGGACCGGGAACCGGCCCGGCAGGCGCTGGACAACCAGCGGCGCGCGCTGCGGGAGACGGTGCTGGGCGCCCTGCGGCAGGCCTACGGCATCACCAGCCCCCGGGACACGGACGTGGACACCAGCTCGGCTGCGGCGCACGAGGTGTTCACCGCGTTGTGGCCCGGTTTGCGGATCTCCCCGCCGGTGGCGGGCAGCCTGCGGGAGGGGTTGGAGAAGGCCCTCGACCAGGCCCTGTCCGACCAGTTCCCGGACCACCCCCGCTTCGAGCCGGGTTCGACCGAGATCAGGCGTTCGGACCTGACGAAGGTGCTCGGCGTGGTACGGACGGCGGTGGAGCACGGGGGGAGGACGTCCGGGCTGGACCGCGCGGTGGCGAACCTGATGGCCCGGGTGACCGGCCCGCTGGGGCTGGGGGAGGCCCGCGAGACGGTGTACGCCCTGAGTCCGGCGTCGTTCCGGTGGAACGCCGAGTTCGCCCGCGCGGAGGCGGAGGCGGGAGGCGAGGGGGTGTCCGTGGGAGAGCTGCGGGCCCGGCTCGCCCCGGTGGGCCTCGCGCCGGACGTGCAGGACCTGCTGATCCTGTCCTGGGCGGAGCTCCACGATCGGGAGGTCCGCCGCTACGGCGGCCCGGTGGGGCAGCTCGGGATCGGTCAGCTCACGGCGGACATGACCTTCCGCCAGCCGGTACTGCCCGCGCGGGAGGAGTGGGAGCGGGCCGTGCGGCGGGCGGAGAGCCTGTTCGGTGTTGCTCCCGAGCCCCACCTGTCCGCCGCGGCGCTGGAGCGGCTCGGGCGGAGGGTACGGGAGAAGGCACGCTCGGCCCTGCCGGCGGTGAGCGACCTGGAGCACACCCTGCACCAGCACCGTGACCTCCTCGGGCTCACCGACGCCAGCCCCCGGATGGCGAGCGCGCGGCGGGCCCGCGAACTGGTGGACGCCCTCGCCGCCGCCCGGGACGACCTGCAGACCGTCCAGGTGCTCGCCGCCGTCGACCTGCCCCGCGAACCCCAGGCGTTGGCGCGGTCCATCGCCACCGCCGCCGCCGTGGCCGCGGCCCTGAAGGCCGGGCGGTGGAAGGTGCTGGGCGTCGTCGGCGCGCATCCCGGCGGGGACCGCGTGCTCGCTGACCTCGCCGACGCCGCGAACGCGGAGGAGCTCCACCGTCCCCTCGCCCCGGTGTTGCAGGACTGCGGCCGCCGGGCGGAGGAGATCATCATCGTGCCGCCGCCACCCCCGCCCCCGCCTCCGCCTCCGCCGCCGCCGGGGGCGCCGGGGCCGCCGGGGCCGCCGCCGGTGGATTCGATCGTCCTGGACTTCGAGAAGTCCGGCGGGGATCCCCTGGGCCCGGTGGTGGAGGGCCTGCGGTCCTTCGTGGCCAGGCATCCGGGCAAGCGGATCGTGGTGTCCTGGAGCGTGGCGGAATGACGGTTCCGGCGGTGTCGGCCGGGCTGGTGGCCGAGCGGGCCCGGGTCCTGGTGAGCCGGGGCCGGGAGCGGGTGCTGCTGCTGCGGTCCGCCCCGGTGTGGACGGGCCCGCCGTCGCTGAGCGTGGACGGGCACACGGTGCACGTGCGCCCGGGCCCCTCCCAGCTGGCGGTGCTCGCCGCGTGCACCGACCTGCCCGCCGAGGACTACCTCGTCATCCTCACCGACCGTCCCGAACGCGATCTCGGGGACGCTGTCCTGGTGTGCGCGGCGGGCCGGCGGATCGACGATCCGGACGACTGGAACGCGGTCATGGGCATGACCGGGGCGCACGCCCTCGACGCCGGGCTGCGCCGCCTGGGACGCTGGGCGGCCGGCGCACTGCTGGACCTGCGTCCGGAACGGGGCTGGCCGGCGGCGGCGTCGGGCACCCTGACGGCGGACGAGGCGCTGGGGTGGCTGCTCGCCCGGGTGCTCGGCCAGCCCGTCCCCACGGACTGGGACACGCTCCGGCTGGTCGAGGTGCTCACCACCCTGCCCGGCCGGTCGGCGTGGGCCGCCGCGGACGAGACGCTGCGCCGGCACCTGACCGACTGGGCCGCGGACGCCCTCGGACCACAGGCCCGGCTCGCGCTGCTGGCCGCGCAGACCACCCCGACGGCGGTGGTGTCGCTCGGGCTGGCGATGGATGTGCTGTGGCCGGTCACCCCGACGGCGCTGGAGGAGGACCAGATCGCGGCGCGGACCCGGGTGGAGCGCTTCGTGGGCGGGGCCGCGGTGAATCCCGCCCACGCCCGCGCCCTCGCCGCGGACGCCCGCGACCTGGCGGTGCGAATGGACGACGCCCGCGATCCCGACCTGCCCGCCATCCTCGCCCAGGCCGAACTGGTGCTGCAGGACGTGGGCTGGCCCGCCGGAGCCCGCCGTTCCGACATCCTGCCCGCCGGGCTCACCGCCCGGCTGGGGCACCTCGCCGGCCGGGTGAGCGCCCACCTCGCCGGTACCGCGCCCATCGCGGAGGTGGAGGGGGCGCTGGAGGCGGTGATGGGGCACCGGTTCGCCGGCCACGAGGCCCACGAGGTCACTGCCGCCCGCATGGCCACCCGGCTGGTGCGCTGGCTCGCCACGCCGGGGGCGACCGACCTGCCGGGCACGCTCGCCGAGTCGCTGCAACGC
>JALHDK010000115.1 GCA_022838965.1 Actinomycetales bacterium
CTGAACGCCGTCTTCCAGAACGGTCCTACCACCGGCAAGGATGTGTTCATTCCGCTGGAGTGGGTGATCGGCGGCCGCGAGCAAGTCGGCAACGGCTGGCGCATGTTGATGGAATGCCTGGCGGCCGGCCGTGCGATTTCCCTGCCGTCGGCCAACGTTGGCCTGGGCAAGGTGGCGGTGCGCGGCACCACCGCCTATGCCGCGATGCGCAAACAGTTCGGCCTGCCCATCGGCAAATTCGAAGGCGTGCAGGCGCCCCTGGCGCGCATGGCCGGGCACCTGTATGCCTGTGATGCGGTGCGCAAGGTGTCGGTGGCGTCCCTGGACGCGGGTGAGCACGACGATCGCCGCGTTCTCGCCCCGCAGGTGGAGCTGGCGGCGCAGGACGTCCGGGACGACGTCGACGCCGCGCTTCCTGATCTCGAGACTTCCCACGCGGCGGGCGGCCAGGTATCCGGCGAGCCGCTTGACGGAGTAGGGCAGGTGGTCGAGCACCTCGAACGTCTCCGCGAAGGGCGTGGCCGCCGGAGTGGCGCTCGTCAGGTAGGCGATGCCGTCGCTGACGGGGGCCGCTCCGATCCGCTCGGCGAGCGCGGCGACTCCCCCCGCGCGGATGACGGCGCCGTCGGGCTCGTGGAGGTACCGCTGCAGGGTCGTGGGCGGCACCTGCGGGGCGGGCGCCCGCACGTCGTCGGTACACCAGAGCGGGCTGGCACGTCCGGATCGGTCGATGACGAGCGCGCTCCGGCCCGGCGCCTCGGCGAGCGGGCCGAACCACAGGCCCGCCTCGACCACCTCGCCGCCGACGCTCACCCACTGGGCGTGCGCGTCCGCCGGCAGGTGGTCGTACGGGATCCCCGGTGCCGCCTTCACTCCGAGGGCGGGCACGGTCCGGCGCACGGCGAGGAGGCGGGAGAGCGGCGGAGACCACGCCTCCGGGTCGAAGATGCGCCCGCGGCCGGATCGCCGCGCCGGGTCGGCCCAGGCGCCGTCGTAGGGGGTGAGGTCCTGGTCCAGGGCGTCGCCGTGGATGACGCGAGCGTTCGGGAACGCCCTGAGGTTGACCGTGGTGAGCGCGGCGGTCGTCTCGTCGCTCTCGACGGCGTCGACGGCGATCCCGAGCGCCGCCAGCGCCATGGCGTCCGCTCCGAGCCCGCATCCCATGTCGATGACGTGCGCACAGCCTGCCCGGCGGTAGCGCTCCGCGTGCCGTGCCGCCACGACGAGGCGGGTGGCCTGCTGCAGGCCCTCCCCGGTGAACAGCATGTGCGCGGCGAACTCACCGAACTTCTCACGCGCGCGTGCCCTCAGGTGCTGCTGGGTGAGCGCCGCGGCGACGAGATCCGGATCGTGGCCCGCCGCACGGAGGGACGCGTTGAGGACCGGGGCGTCGGCCGCGTCATACGCGGGAAGCGTGCCGAGGAGGGCCCAACCCTCCGGTTCGAGGAGACGGTGGAGACCGGACATCGGGACATTGTCGCACCGCCCCGCCCGGGAGCGGCGACCCCGCCACGCGGCTGGCACTCGCCTTGACCGAGTGCTAACCGGGGCCATAGATTGGTCCGTGGGCGCGGACCCGTGGTCCGCGTGAGTGCCATCTCCGACCCCCGCGACGGCGGAGTACGGCACTGCAAGTTGACCAGTTGGATTCACAGGAAGGGGAGTTCCGCAGTGTCGGTCTCCATCAAGCCACTCGAGGACCGAGTCGTCGTTCAGACCCTCGAGGCCGAAACCACCACCGCGTCCGGGCTCGTGATCCCGGACACCGCCAAGGAGAAGCCCCAGGAGGGCCGGGTGCTCGCGGTCGGCCCGGGCCGTGTCGATGACAAGGGCAACCGCATCCCGCTCGACGTCGCCGTCGGGGACCTGGTGATCTACTCCAAGTACGGCGGGACCGAGGTGAAGTACCGCGGGGAGGAGTACCTGATCCTCTCGGCCCGCGACATCCTCGCGATCGTCGAGCAGTGATCCGACCTCCACGGTGATTCACGAAGGCCCCGGTCCTCGCAGGACCGGGGCCTTCGGCACAGCGCCCATGGGTGGGTGCGTCACCCGATCGCGGGTGCATGTGTCACGCGATGGTGCGGGGCTTGCGCCGCGCGAGCAGGATCTCGTGACGCTCGTCCTCCGTGAGCCCACCCCACACGCCATACGGTTCCTGGACGGAGAGGGCGTGGGTGCGGCATTCCATGATCACCGGACATCTGGCGCAGATCGCCTTGGCCGCCTCGTCCCGCCGCCGCCGCGTCCCCCCGCGCTCCCCCTCGGGATGAAAGAAGATCTCCGGGTCGGCCTCCCGGCACAACCCCTTGTACTGCCATTCCCACAGTTCCATCAGGGGGCCTGGGAGTCGGGTAATCTCGGCCATTCACGCCTTCTCTCTGGTTCGGCCGGGGTCACGGCGCGGCCAGCGGGTAGCTCGCTCAGCAGAGGCGGCCTCGTGGGCCGTGCCTCATCGCTCTTCGGTCTTCGGTCGGTGTCGCTGTGACTTCGTATACAGCCGTCAATCAATCTAGTGTCCTGCGCCACAGGCTGGCAAGGAATCCCATTTCACTCCGCGTGAAATCGCTGTGCCCTGGCCGCCTGTTCCCCGCCCCCGAGCCGCCGCCCGCCGGGGCCCGGCCGGCGGGCGGCTAGACTGCACCCGTGAGCGAGCTTCCCATCGGCCTGACCTACGATGACGTCCTGCTGCTGCCGGGGGCGACGGACGTCGTGCCGTCCGAGGTGGACACCACATCGCGACTCACCCGTGAGATCACGGTTCGCGTCCCCCTGCTGTCCGCCGCGATGGACACGGTCACCGAGTCACGCATGGCGATTGCGATGGCCCGGCAGGGGGGTATCGGCATCCTGCACCGCAACCTGAGCATCGCGGAGCAGTCGCAGCAGGTGAACGTCGTCAAGCGCTCCGAGTCCGGCATGATCACGGACCCGGTGACGATCTCACCCGTCGCGAGCCTCGCCGAACTCGACCGTCTCTGCGGCCAGTACCGCATCTCGGGACTTCCCGTCGTCGACGCGGACGGCATTCTGCTGGGGATCATCACCAACCGCGATCTGCGGTTCATCGACCCTTCCGACTTCTCGCGGCTGCGGGTGAGCGAGGTCATGACGCCGATGCCGCTGGTCACCGCGCCGGAGGGCGTCGCGTCCGCCGATGCCGCGCGGCTGCTGGCCCGGCACAAGATCGAGAAGCTTCCCCTCGTTGACGACTCCGGTCATCTGCGCGGCCTCATCACGGTGAAGGACTACGTCAAGTCCGAGATGTACCCCCTGGCCACCAAGGATGCCGACGGGCGGCTCGTGGTCGGAGCGGCCATCGGATACTGGGGGGACGCGTGGGAGCGGGCCAGCGCCCTCATGGAGGCGGGCGTCGACGTCCTCGTGGCCGATACGGCGAACGGGGAGGCCCGCCTCCTCCTGGAGATGATCGCCCGCATCAAGAAGGACCCGGCCTTCCGGGACGTCCAGGTCATCGGGGGCAATGTCGCCACCTACGAGGGTGCCCGGGCGCTGGTGGAGGCCGGGGTGGACGCCGTCAAGGTCGGCGTCGGACCGGGATCGATCTGCACCACCCGCGTGGTGGCCGGCGTGGGGGTCCCGCAGGTGACGGCGATCATGGAGGCCGCCCGTGCCTGCAAACCGGCGGGCGTGCCCGTCATCGGGGACGGCGGGCTGCAATACTCGGGTGACATCGCCAAGGCGATCGTCGCCGGCGCCGACACGGTGATGCTGGGATCGCTCCTCGCCGGGTGTGAGGAGAGCCCCGGGGAGCTGGTGTTCGTCAACGGCAAGCAGTTCAAGCACTACCGCGGGATGGGCTCGCTGGGAGCGATGGCCTCCCGTGGCCGCGTGTCCTTCTCCAAGGATCGCTACTTCCAGGCCGACGTCGCCTCGGACGACAAGATCATCCCGGAGGGCGTCGAGGGCCAGGTCCCGTACCGCGGACCGCTGTCCGCCGTGGCCTACCAGCTGGTGGGCGGGCTGCACCAGTCGATGTTCTACGTCGGGGCCCGCACGATCCCGGAGCTGCAGCAGCGGGGCCGCTTCATTCGCATCACCTCGGCGGGCCTGAAGGAGTCGCACCCCCACGACATCGTGATGACGGTGGAGGCGCCCAACTACACCCGGCGCACCTGAGTCCTCCGATCGGTGGACGGCACCGGCCCCCGCGGGTGGACCCACCGGTAGCATCAAGCCGTGAGTACCGAAGTCGAGATCGGCCGTGGCAAGCGCGGGAGGCGCGCATACTCGTTCGACGACATCGCGATCGTTCCGTCCCGCCGCACCCGCGATCCCGAGGACATCAACGTCTCGTGGCAGATCGACGCGTTCCACGTGGACATCCCGGTCATGGGGGCACCGATGGACTCGGCGATGTCCCCGGCCACCTGCATCGCGCTGGGGCGGCTCGGGGGGATCGGCGTCCTCAATCTGGAGGGTCTCTGGACGAGGTACGAGGACCCGCAACCGCTGCTGGACGAGATCGTGGAGCTGCCCCAGGAGACGGCCACCGCGCGGATGCAGCAGATCTACGCGGAACCCATCAAGCCGGAGCTGATCACCCGGAGGCTCGCCGAGATCCGGGCGGGTGGCGTCACCGTGACCGGTGCGCTCAGCCCGCAGCGCACACAGGAGCACTGGCGCACCGTCGTCGAGGCCGGCGTGGACATCTTCGTCATCCGCGGCACCACGGTGTCCGCCGAGCACGTGTCATCGACCCGGGAGCCACTGAACCTGAAGCGCTTCATCTACGAGCTCGACGTCCCGGTGATCGTCGGAGGGGCGGCCTCCTACATGGCGGCGCTGCATCTCATGCGGACGGGTGCCGCGGGAGTGCTGGTCGGCTTCGGCGGGGGGGCGGCGCACACCACCCGCCGGGCGCTCGGCATCCACGCACCCATGGCAACCGCCGTCGCCGATGTCGCGGCGGCGCGCCGCGACTACCTCGACGAGTCCGGCGGCCGGTACGTCCACGTGATCGCCGACGGCGCCATCGGCCGCAGCGGCGACCTCATCAAGGCCGTGGCCTGCGGGGCGGACGCCGTGATGATGGGCGCTGCCCTGTCACGTGCCACCGAGGCCCCCGGACGTGGCTGGCACTGGGGTGTCGAGGCGCATCACCCCTTCCTCCCGCGCGGGGAACGGGTCCGGGTGGGAACGGTGGCGCCGATGGCGGAGATCCTCCACGGCCCCTCGAGCGTCGCCGACGGTACCACCAACATGGTCGGCGCGCTGCGCCGGGCAATGGCGACCTCCGGCTACTCCGACGTCAAGGAGTTCCAGCGGGTCGAGATCGTGGTGGCCCCGCAGCCCGAGCGCTGAGCCAAACGCGGGCGGCGACCGTTCGCCGTTCGGCACACTGGTGGCACCCCCACGCCACCAGGAGGACCGATGACCGAGTACCGCATCGAACACGACACCATGGGCGAGGTCCGCGTTCCCAGGGACGCCCTCTATGCGGCCCAGACGCAGCGGGCGGTCGAGAACTTCCCCATCTCCGGTCGTGGTCTGTCCTCCCACCACATCGCCGCGCTTGGTCAGATCAAGCGGGCCGCCGCGATCGCCAACCGGGAACTCGGCGTCATCGACGGCGAGACCGCGGACGCGATCGTCGCGGCAGCCGATGAGGTCATTGCGGGCCGGCACGATCGCGAGTTCCCCATCGACGTGTTCCAGACAGGCTCCGGCACGTCGTCGAACATGAACACCAACGAGGTCATCGCGACCCTGGCCTCGCGCATCAAGGGTTCGCCGGTGCACCCGAACGATCACGTCAACGCGTCCCAGTCCTCGAACGACGTCTTCCCGTCGTCGATCCACATCGCGGCCGTGGGCGCGATCCATCATGAACTGCTCCCCGCCCTCGAGGTGCTGGCCCGATCCCTGGAGGCCAAGGCGGTGGAGTACCGGGATGTGGTGAAGTCCGGACGGACCCACCTGATGGACGCCACTCCGATCATGCTCGGTCAGGAGTTCTCGGGTTACGCCACCCAGATCCGGTACGGGATCGCCCGCGTGGAGGCGACGATGCCCCGCCTCAGCGAGCTCGCGCTGGGCGGGACCGCCGTCGGTACCGGCATCAACACGCCTGCCGGGTTCTCGCAGCGGGTCATCGAGCTGATCGCCGAGAACACCGGCCTGCCCTTCGTCGAGGCCGCCAACCACTTCGAGGCCCAGGCCGCCCAGGACTCGCTCGTGGAGACGTCCGGGGCGCTGCGGACGGTCGCGGTGTCGCTGGTGAAGATCGCGAACGACCTGCGGTGGATGGGGTCCGGTCCGCGCACGGGCATCGGCGAGATCCTCCTCCCGGACCTCCAGCCGGGCTCCTCGATCATGCCCGGGAAGGTGAACCCGGTCATCCCGGAGGCCACGATCATGGTGGCCGCCCAGGTGATCGGCAACGACGCCGCGATCGCCTTCGCGGGCGCCCAGGGAAATTTCGACCTCCTCGTGATGCTGCCCGTCATGGCGCGCAATCTTCTCGAGTCCATCACCCTCGTGGCCAACATCTCCCGCGTGCTCGCCACCAAGTGCGTCGACGGCGTGGTGGCGAACGTCGAGCGGTGCAGGCAGTACGCCGAGTCATCGCCGTCGATC
>JALHDK010000116.1:0-2777 GCA_022838965.1 Actinomycetales bacterium
TTCGGACGGCTCCAGCCGTCCGTCACCGAAGGAGTGACACCGTGAGCGAGACTCCCACCTCCCCCCTCGAACCACAGGAGCAGGAGAGGGAGGGCCTGCCCACCGGCGACACCCCGGCACCCGCGCCGGCGGCAGGCGAGCCGGAGGCGGGCGTCCCGGCGGCAGGCGAGCCGGAGGCGGGCGTCCCGGCGGCAGGCGAGCCGGAGGGGGAGGCCGCGGCCCCGCCGCCCGCCCCGACAGCCGGCCGGGCGCCGAAGCCCGCGGCAGGTCCACGTCCCGTCCGGCGGGTCACCCCGCCGCGCGAGGTGCCGATGGACCCGCACGACGCCGCGGAGGCGGCCCGCTGGGGCCGCGTCGACGACGACGGCACCGTGTGGGTGCGTGAGTCGTCCGGCGAGCGGGTCGTGGGCCAGTTCCCGGACGTGCACGCCGACGAGGCGCTGGCGTTCTACGTGCGGCGGTACCTCGACCTGGTGGCCCAGGTGAAGCTCTTCGAGGCACGGATCCCGATGATCTCCCCGAAGGAGATCGACCAGACCCTCGCATCGCTGCGCGACCAGCTGGCCCAGCCGCAGGCGGTGGGTGACCTGGAGGGCCTCCGGCAGCGCCTCGCCCTCGCCGAGGAGCGCGCGATCGAACGGCGGGCCGAGATCCAGGCGGAGCGGGAGGCCGCCAAGGCGGAGGCCTTCGCCGCCCGGGAGCAGATCGTCGTGGCCGCGGAGGCCATCGCCGCACAGGACCCCGCCGCCACCCAGTGGAAGGCGTCCAGCGAGGAGTTGCGGCGACTGCTGGAGGACTGGAAGACGGCGCAGCACAACGGCCCGCGCATCGACAAGGCCCGCGAGGACGAGTTGTGGAAGCGGTTCTCGAAGGCCCGCACCACCTTCGACAGGCATCGGCGCCAGTACTTCGCCGACCTGGACGCGGCGCAGGACGCGGCGCGGAAGGTCAAGGAGGACATCGTCGCCCGGGCCGAGGCCCTGTCGAGTTCGACGGACTGGGGCCGGACCGCGGGACTCTACCGTGATCTCATGGCCGAGTGGCGCGGTGCCGGCCGGGCCCGGCGCGCGGACGATGACGCCCTCTGGGAGCGCTTCCGGGCCGCCCAGCAGCGCTTCTTCGACAACCGGGACGCGCAGAACCGCCAGGCCGACGCGGAGTACGGGCAGAACCTGGCCGTCAAGCTGGCGATCCTCGAGGAGGCCGAGGCCCTTGTGCCCGTCCGCGATGTGAAGGCTGCGCGTGCCGCACTGCGCCAGTTGCAGGATCGCTGGGACGCGGCCGGACGGGTGCCCCGCAGCGAGTTGCCGCGGATCGAGGCCCGGATGCGGGCGGTCGAGAAGGCGATCAAGGACGTGGAGGACCAGGAGTGGCGCCGCTCCAATCCGGAGACCCGCGCCCGCGTCGCAGGAGCCACCACCCAGCTGGAGAACGCCATCGCCGCGCTGGAGGAGGACCTCGCCGCCGCCCGGGCCTCGGGGAACGCCAAGGCGATCCGGCAGGCGCAGGAGGCGCTGGACGCCCGGCGCGCGTGGCTCGAGCAGATCCGCCGCTCCGCGCAGTGACGCCCGGCGCCCCCGGGCTCAGGCCGTCGAGGCCTGGCTCCGCCGGTTGCCGGTGATGCGGTAGGCGTCGAACACCCCGTCGATCCGCCGCACCGCGGCCATGAGGTGGCCGAGGTGGTCCGTGTCCGCCATCTCGAACGTGAAGCGCAGCGTGGCGAGGCGGTCCCGCGAGGTGGTCGAGCTCGCGGACAGGATGTTGACGTGGTTGTCGGACAGCACCCGCGTGACCTCGGACAGCAGGCCGGTGCGGTCCAGGGCCTCGACCTGCATCTGCACGAGGAAGAGTCCCGAGCTGTCCTTGCTCCAGGAGACCGGGATGATCCGTTCGGGTTCGAACCGGAGCTGCTCCACGTTGCCGCAGTCCTGCCGGTGCACGGAGATCCCCGAGCCGCGGGTGATGAAGCCGATGATCGGGTCGCCGGGGACCGGCGTGCAGCAGCGCGCCACCTTGACCCAGACGTCCGGGGCGCTCATGCCCTCGACGACGATCCCGGGATCGCTGCCGGGCCGGCGTGAGCGCGGCCGCGTCCCCGGAATGGTGGCCTCCGCGAGGTCCTCCTCCGCTCCGGCGTCGCCCCCGACCATGCGGACCAGCCGTGACACCACGGTGCTGGCCGCGACGTGGTTCTCGCCGATCGCGGCGTAGAGGGCCGCCACGTCCTGCAGCCGCATCTCGTCGGCGAGGGCGGTGAGCGACTCGTGGTTCATGAGCCGCTGGATGGGCAGGTTCTGCTTGCGCATCGCGCGAGCCAGTTGCGCCTTGCCGGCCTCGATGGCCTCCTCGCGGCGTTCCTTGGTGAACCACGCGCGGATCTTGTTGCGGGCGCGCGGGGAGGCGACGAAGGTCAGCCAGTCCCGCGACGGACCGGCTCCCTCGGCCTTGGACGTGAACACCTCGACCGTGTCGCCGTTCTCCAGCTTGGAATCGAGCGGCACGAGCCGGCCGTTGACCCGCGCGCCGACGGTGCGGTGCCCCACCTCGGTGTGCACGGCGTAGGCGAAGTCCACGGGGGTCGCGCCCCCGGGCAGGGTGATCACGTCCCCCTTGGGGGTGAACACGTAGACCTGGCTGCCGGCCATCTCGTACCGCAGCGAGTCTAGGAACTCGGCGGGGTCGGCCATCTCGTTCTGCCAGTCGACGAGCTGGCGGAGCCAGGTCATCTCCTTGGCGTCCCCGGGGTCGACGCGCTGCGACTTGTTGGGGTTCTCCTT
>JALHDK010000116.1:2805-9398 GCA_022838965.1 Actinomycetales bacterium
TCTCCTTGTACTTCCAGTGGGCCGCCACGCCGTACTCCGCCCGGCGGTGCTGGTCGTGCGTGCGGATCTGGATCTCGACGGGACGCCCGCCCGGCCCCAGCACCGTGGTGTGCAGTGACTGGTACATGTTGAACTTGGGCATGGCGATGTAGTCCTTGAACCGCCCGGGCAGCGGCCGCCACCGCGCGTGCATGATCCCGAGCGCGCCGTAGCAGTCCCGGACGGTGTCCACCAGCACGCGCACACCCACGAGGTCATAGATGTCGTCGAAGTCCCGGCCCCGCATGATCATCTTCTGATAGATCGAGTAGTAGTGCTTGGGGCGCCCGGTGACGGTGCACCGGATCCCGGCCTCGGCGAGGTCCTTCTCGATCTGGGTCCTGATGGTCGCGAGATAGGTTTCGCGTGCGGGGGCGCGCTCCGCCACCAGGTGCACGATCTCGTCGTACACCTTCGGGTAGAGGGTCTGGAACGAGATGTCCTCCAGCTCCCACTTGATCGTGTTCATGCCGAGCCGGTGCGCGAGGGGGGCGTAGATCTCGAGCGTCTCCCGGGCCTTCCGGGCGGCGGACTCCCCGGAGACGTACTTCCAGGTGCGCGCGTTGTGCAGGCGGTCGGCCAGCTTGATCACGAGGACCCGGATGTCGCGCGACATCGCGACGATCATCTTCCGCACGGTCTCCGCCTGGGCGGCGTCCCCGTAGGTCACCTTGTCGAGCTTGGTGACTCCGTCGACCAGGTTCGCGATCTCGTCGCCGAACTCGGCGCGCAGCCGGGCCAGCGGATAGCCGGTGTCCTCCACCGTGTCGTGCAGCAGGGCCGCCGCGAGGGTGGGGGGCATCATCCCCAGCTCCGCCAGGATGGTCGCGACGGCGACGGGGTGGGTGATGTAGGGATCGCCACTGCGGCGCGTCTGCCCGCTGTGCGCCTGCTCGGCGACCTCGTACGCCCGCAGGATCACGCTGATGTCGGCCCGCGGATGGTTCGCCCACAGCGCGGACACGAGCGGCTCGATGGCGAGCGGCACCTGGTGTCCGCGCGTGCCGAAGCGCATCAACCGCGTCAGCATGCTGGGTGCAGGGGCGTCCACCTCCACCCGTACCGGGTCGTCCGCCATCTCACCATGGTACGACCGCATGCGCCCGCCGGCGTACGTCCGCCGGCGGCGAGAATGTCAGTAGGCGAGCACGGACTCCACGACGTACCCCTCGAGGCGGTCGCGCCCCTTCAGGTCGACGAGCTCCATCAGCATCGCCAGGCCGGCGACGACGCCGCCCGCCCGCTCCACGAGCTGCACCGACGCCTTCGCCGTGCCGCCGGTGGCGAGAACGTCGTCGATGATGAGGACGCGCTGGCCCTCGTGGATCGTGTCCGGGCGCAGCTCCATGCGGGCCGTGCCGTACTCGAGGGCGTAGTCGACTCCGATGACCGGCCCGGGGAGCTTGCCCGCCTTCCGGACCGTGATCATGCCGACCCCCAGGTGCAGGGCGAGGGGCGCGGCAAGGATGAATCCCCGCGACTCCAGCCCGGCGACGGCGTCGACCTGCCCCTCGTAGTGGTCGGCGAGCGCGTCGATGAGCGCGCCGAAAGCGGGCCCGTTCGCCAGCAGGGGCGTGATGTCGCGGAAGAGGACGCCCGGGCTGGGGTAGTCGGGGATCTCCCTGATGTTGTTGCGGACGATGTCCGCGAGTTCGGTCAGTGGGTGAGTCATCGTTGATCTCGCTTCCTGCGTCTGGGCTGGGCGGCCTGTCCGAGGTGGCCCCCCGGAATCACGGTGGTGCCGAGGACCGTTGCCGCCATCAGGTCGGAGGTCCCCTCGCCGCGCTCGGTCCGTTCCGCGCGGTTGCGCAGCACGCGGGCGGTGTGGTGGCGCACCTTCTCCTCCCGGCTCCGGAGGGCGACGAGCAGCGGCGTGGCGATGAAGATGGACGAGTAGGTGGACACGATCATGCCGATGAACAGTGCGAGGGCGATGTCGCGCAGCGTGCCGGCCCCGAGGAGGATGGTGCCCACGAACAGGATGGACGCCACCGGGAGCACGCCGACCACGGAGGTGTTGATCGACCGCACGAGTGTCTGGTTGACCGCCAGGTTGGCCGCCTCGGCGTAGGTGACGCGGTCCTGGTCGAAGATCCGGGCACTGTTCTCGCGCACCTTGTCGAAGACGACCACGGTGTCGTAGAGGGAGTACCCGAGGATCGTCAGGAAGCCGATGACCGACGCCGGCGTGACCTCGAACCCGATCAGCGCGTACAGGCCCACGGTGATGAACAGGTCGTGGATCAGGGCGATCACCGCGGATGCGGACATCTTCCAGGTGCGGAAGTACGCTGCCATGACCACGGACACCAGCACGAGGAAGATCACGAGGCCCTGCAGTGCCTTGGTGGTGACGTCCCGGCCCCAGCTCGGCCCGATGAGCGTGGACGTCACGGCGGTCACGTCGATGCCGTAGGCGGTGGCGAGCTCCGAGCGCACGGCGGCGATCTGCTCGGGCGGCATCTCGGTGGTCTGGATCCGCAGGGAGCTGGCGCCGACGGTCGTGATGCGCGGGGGCTCGGAGATCCCCTGCGCGGCGAGAACCGCCCGCGCCGGGTCCCCCGAGGTGTTGCTGACGTTCGAGAGGGTGAACTCGGAGCCGCCCCGGAACTCGACACCGGGGTTGATCCCCTTGAACCCGAGAATGAGCAGGGAGAGGAGGACGCCGACGGCGGCGATGGAGAGCCAGAGCCTGCTCCGGCCGACGACGGAGACGGACCGTGCGCCCGTGTAGAGGTCGTTCCCCAGCCTGGTGAAACTGGGCATCAGTCGTCCCCTCCCGTGGTCGCGGCGGCCTTCTCCCGTTCGGCGGCCTTC
Source organism: Actinomycetales bacterium (assembly GCA_022838965.1). The sequence continues at coordinate 5,662 of JALHDK010000116.1, forward strand.
GCCCGTTCCGCGGCCTCGGCCGCCCGCCGCTCGGCGATGGTGAGCCCGCTCCGCGCGGGCTCACGGCCACCCGACGGCGCGGGTGGCCGCCGGCTGAAGGAGCCGCGTCCGCAGTAGGTCGCCTGGGTGGCGCCGAGGTGCTCGGGGTCGAGGCCCGACCACCGCCGGCCCTCGCCGAAGAAGCGGGTGCGGGTCAGCAGCTGCATCACCGGGTGGGTGAACGCCATGACCACCAGCAGGTCCACCACGGTCGTGAGCCCGAGCGTGAAGGCGAAGCCCCGGACCCCGCCGACCGCCAGGAAGTAGAGCACGAACGCGGCGAGGAAGTTCACCGCGTCGGACACGATGATGGTGCGGCGGGCGCGCAGCCATCCGAACTCGACCGCGTCCGTGAGCGCCCGGCCCTCGCGCACCTCGTCGCGGATGCGCTCGAAGTAGACGATGAACGAGTCGGCGGTGATGCCGATCGCCACGATGAGGCCGGCCACACCGGCAAGCGAGAGGCGGTAGCCCGTGGTCCACCCCAGGAGGGTGATCATCAGGTAGGTGATCAGGGCCGCAACCGTGAGGCTCGCCGCGGTGACCAGCGCCAGCGCGTGGTACTGGAACATCATGTAGATCAGCACGAGGCCGAGGCCGATGAGCCCGGCCAGGATGCCCCGCTGGAGCTGCTCCAGACCGAGCGTCGCGGAGATCTGCTCCTCGCTCTGCACCTCGAAGTTCAGCGGGAGTGACCCGAAGTTGAGCTGGTTCGCGAGGGTCGCCGCCGACTCGCGGGTGAAGCTCCCGGAGATCATCGCCTCGCCGTTGAGGATGGGCGAGTTCACCACGGGCGCCGAGACGACGAGCCCGTCGAGCACGATCGCGAACTGGTTCTGGGGGGACGGGAGGGAGACCAGCCGCTGGGTCGCCTGCCCGAACGCGTCGCGACCGATGCTGTCGAAGCTGAGTGTGACGATCCAGTTGTTGGTCGTCATCCCGGTGGACGTCGTCTCCAGACCCGAGGCCGCCGTCGTCACCTGCGTGCCCTCGACGTCGGAGGGCCCGAGCACGTACTTCGCCGTGCCGTCGATCGCACAGGCGACGACGGCGACGTCCGCGGGGTGGATATCCCCGCCCGCCAGGTTCGCGGGGTCGGTGCAGTCGAGCACGTAGAAGTCGAACGCGAGCTGTTCGGTGAACCACAGCGTCGAGGAGTTGTCCGGCGGGACGGAGGAGGGCTCCGGGCTGAGCGTGCCGTCGGCATTGGCATCCGCCGCCGTGAAGGCCGCCGCCTCGATCTCCTCCCGCGTGGGCGGCGGCGTCGGCTCCGCCGAGGGGTCGCTGATGGTGGGGTCGTCCTGGGCGGCGCCGGCGGCCGGATCCGTGAGCGCCGCGGGATCGATGGGCGTGGGCGCTCCGATGAAGATCACCGGCCGGAATCGCAGCTGCGCGGACTGCCGGACGAGGTCCAGGGTGGCCTGGTCGGGCTGGCCGGGCAGGGCGACCACGATGTTCTGCTGGCCCTGTCGCGTGATCTCCGCCTCGGCGACACCGGACGCGTCCACCCGCTGGCGGATGATCTCGATGGCCTGCGCGATGTCCTCCTCGGACACCTCGGAGCCGTCGACGGTGCGCGGCGTGAGGATGAGCTGGGTGCCGCCCTCGAGGTCGAGGGCGAGCTTCGGGGTCAGGCTCGCGTCAGAGGCGCGGTTGCCGACCACGAGGGTGACGATGAGGACGAGGACCAGGACAAGCAGCCCCAGCAGGGGGCGCCCGGGTCGGATGCGCGGCGCGGCCACGGACGTGGTGTCCGGACGCTACTCGTCGCGGGCGCCGGGCTGGGCGGGGCGACCCGGCTCTCCGCCGGCCGTCTGCTCATCGTCCACGTGCACCGCGAGCGGGGGCTCCCCGAGTCCGGCGATGGAGTTCTGGTGCCAGACCGTCTCGACGCCGGAGGGGCTCTCGAGCGTGACGGCCTCGCCGTCCACGTCCACGACGCGGCCGTAGAACCCGGAGTGGGTGCGCACCATGTTGCCCACCTGCACAGCGGCGAGGCGCAGCCGCTGCGCCTCCTGGGACTTCTTCTTGCCGTACCAGTTCATCAGCAGGAACAGGATCAGCATGAAGATCAGCATCAGCAGGAAGGGGTCCACGGTTCACTCCTCCGGGGTTCGAGTCCTCGGCCATTCTAGGCGATCGTCACACGGCCGCCGCACCTCACGCGAACAGGAGCCCGTCGGCCGGGGGCCGCATGCCCACGTGCGCGAACCCCGCAGCCGTGGCCACACGGCCGCGGGGCGTCCTGCTCATGAGCCCCTCGCGCACGAGGAACGGCTCCACCACCGTCTCCACCGTCTCCGGCTCCTCGCTCACCGAGGCCGCGAGCGTCCCCAGGCCCACCGGGCCGCCGGAGAACCGCCGGCAGAGCGCCACCAGGACGGCCTGGTCGAGCCGATCGAGGCCGCGGCGGTCGACGTCGAAGAGCTCCAGCGCCCCCCGCGCGGCCGCGAGGTCCAGGGAACCGTCCCCCCGCACCTCGGCCCAGTCCTGCACCCGGCGCAGCAGCCGGTTCGCGATGCGCGGGGTGCCACGCGACCGCGAGGCGAGCTCGGCCGCCGCGTCCGCGTCCAGCCGCGCTCCCAGGAGCGACGCCGAGCGCCGGAGCACCTGCTCCAGTTCGGCGTCCGAGTAGAACTCGAGGTGGCCGGTGAGCCCGAAGCGGTCGCGCAGGGGCGCGGGCAGCAGCCCCACCCGCGTCGTCGCACCCACCACGGTGAAGCGCGGCAGGGTCAGCGGGATGGACGTCGCGCCCGGGCCCTTCCCGACCACGACGTCCACCCGGAAGTCCTCCATCGCGAGGTAGAGCATCTCCTCGGCGGCGCGGGCGAGGCGGTGGATCTCGTCGATGAACAGCACGTCGCCCTCCTGGAGGGAGGACATGATCGCGGCGAGGTCCCCGGCGTGCTGGATCGCGGGCCCGGAGGTGAGGCGCAGGGATCCGGAGGTCTCGGCCGCGATGATCATGGCGAGCGTGGTCTTGCCGAGGCCGGGTGGCCCGGAGAGGAGCACGTGGTCGGGTGCCTGGCCGCGGCCGGCGGCGGCCTGCAGCACCAGGGCGAGCTGGGCGCGCAGCTTCTCCTGGCCGATGAACTCGGCGAGCACCCGCGGCCTCAGGGCGGCCTCGGCGGCGCGCTCCACCTCGTGCGCCACGGGATCGACGATCCGGTTCTCAGCCACGGGCCGACCCCAGGTGCTGCAACGCCGCGCGGAGCGTCTCGGCGCGGTTCATCCCGTCCGACCCGACGGCGACCACGGCCGCAGCCGCGTCCTTCTGCGGCCACCCCAGCGACACCAGGGCGCCCACGATGTCCTCGTCAACGGCTCCGGCGCCCGACGGCGCCGCGGCCTCCGCAGGCACGCCCAGCTTGCCGGCGAGCTCGAGGACGAGCCGCTGCGCCACCCTCCGGCCGATGCCCGGCACCCGCTGCAGCGCCGCGAGGTCCTCCGAGTGGATCGCCCGCCGCAGGTCCTCCGGCGTGAGCACCGCGAGGATCGCCATCGCCAGCCGGGGGCCGATCCCGGTCACCGTCTGGACCGCCAGGAACGTGTCCCGCTCGTCCTCGTCCTGGAAGCCGTAGAGGGTGAGGGCGTCCTCGCGCACCACCAGGGTGGTCGCGAGCCGCGCGGCCTCCCCGGTGCGGAGCCGGGACAGCGTGGTGGGGGTGGCCAGGCAGGCGAACCCCACCCCGCCGGCC
>JALHDK010000117.1 GCA_022838965.1 Actinomycetales bacterium
GCCATCAACCGCGGCTTCTACCTCTCGGCGCTGCTCGGGCTCGTGCTCGCGGCGGCCGCGGCGTTCCTCTACCTGCCCGCCTCGTTCGGCGAGCTCTCCGGCGTGAGCGCCGAGGTCGCCGCCCACACGGGCGACCCGCGGATCATCACCACCGGGGCGGTGACGATCGGCATCCTCCTCGCTCTGCTGTTCCCGGCTCTGGAGTTCTTCCGGGAGGTGCCGGTCACGGAGTTCCTCTTCGGAACCCGCTGGGCCCCACGGTTCGCCAACTCCTCCTTCGGCGTGATCCCCCTGGTCACGGCCACCGCATGGACCACCGTCCTCGCGCTCCTGGTGGCCGTCCCCATCGGGCTCGGCGCGGCCTTCTACCTCTCGGAGTACGCCCACCCCCAGGCCCGCAAGGTCCTGAAGCCCGTGCTCGAGGTGCTGGCGGGCATCCCGACCGTGGTGTACGGCTACTTCGCCCTGGAGCGTCCTCGCGGCCGGCTTCGTGATGGGCGTGATGATCGTGCCCACCATCGCCTCGCTCTCGGAAGATGCGATGTCGGCAGTCCCGCAGGCGCTGCGGCAGGGCTCGGCCGCCCTCGGGGCCAACACCATGCAGACGTCCCTGCGCGTGGTGTTCCCCGCGGCCATCTCCGGAATCACCGCGGCCGTCGTCCTCGGCATCTCGCGCGCGATCGGCGAGACCATGATCGTGGCCATGGCGGCCGGCAGCCAGGCACGGATCGTCACGGGCGCGCTCGAGCAGGGGCAGACGATGACGGGCTTCATCGCCAGCGCCGCCCTGGGAGACTCCCGGGTCGGCTCCCTGGAGTACAACACGCTCTACGCCGTCGGTCTCCTGCTGTTCATCTCGACCCTGGCGATCAACTTCATCGCGATCCGGCTGGTCCGCAGGTTCCGGGAGGCCTACTGATATGCGCACCCTCCAGGACACCGCCGCCTCGGCGGCGCGGGAGACAGTCTCGCTGCGGTCGCGCGACGGCGGCGAGCGCAACCCCCGGGCGATCACGTTCCTCATCATCCTCTGGCTTTGCCTGTTGTTCGCGGTGATCTTCCTGCTCACGCTGATCATCACGACGTTCGTCGACGGCCGGCCGTTCCTCACCTCCTCCCTCCTCACCCAGTACCCGTCGTCCGATCCGGCCCGAGCCGGCGCCCGTCCCGCGATCCTCGGCTCCATCTGGGTGATCGGGACGACGGCGGTGCTCACCATCCCCCTGGGCGTGGCCGCGGCCATCCACCTGGAGGAGTTCGCCGACAAGAAGCTGTGGTTCAACCGGTTCGTCGAGGTGAACGTGCAGAACCTCGCGGCGGTGCCGTCCGTGGTCTACGGTCTGCTGGCGCTCGCGCTGCTCACCGTGCTGGGCGTCCCCAACAAGAACATCGTCATCGGGGGGGCACTGGCCCTCAGCCTGCTCATCCTGCCGGTGATCGTGATCTCGACCCGCGAGTCGCTCCGCGCCGTGCCCTCGGAGATCCGCCACGGCTCGCTCGCCCTCGGCGCCTCGCAGTGGCAGACCGTGTGGCGGCAGACGCTCCCGGCGGCCGTGCCCGGGATCGCCACCGGCTCCATCCTCGCCCTGTCGCGAGCCCTCGGCGAGGCCGCGCCCCTCCTCCTGCTGGGCGGGCTCGTGTTCGTGAGCTTCGATCCGAACGGTCTGCTGAGTGGCTTCACCACGCTGCCGATCCAGATCTTCAACTGGGCGGGCCGTCCCCAGGCGGAGTTCCACCAGCTGGCCGCCGCGGCGAGCATCGTGCTGCTGGCCCTCCTGATCCTGATGAACGGCCTCGCCATCTTCATCCGCAACAAGTACCAGAAACGGTGGTGACTGTGACCAGCCCATCCCTCCCGCACTTCGCCAGCTCCACCGCGCGGGTGCTCCCCGAGACCCCCGACGCCGTGATGGAGTGCGAGAACGTCGACGTGTACTACGGCCGGTTCCGCGCCGTCCGGGACGTCAACCTCGCGTTCGGGGTCCACGAGATCACCGCTCTGATCGGACCGTCCGGCTGCGGCAAGTCCACCCTCCTCCGCTCGCTCAACCGCATGAACGACCTGGTTGACGGCGCCCGCGTGGAGGGCCGGGTGACCTTCCGGGGCGAGGACATCTACGCCCGGGGTGCCGACCCGATCGAGGTCCGGCGGCGGATCGGGATGGTCTTCCAGAAGCCCAACCCGTTCCCGAAGTCGATCTACGACAACATCGCCTACGGCCCCCGCGTCAGCGGCATGAAGGTCAGCTCGATGGATGACCTGGTCGAGGAGGCGCTCACCAAGGCGGCCCTGTGGGACGAGGTCAAGGACAAGCTCAAGCAGTCCGCCTACGGACTCTCGGGCGGTCAGCAGCAACGGCTGTGCATCGCCCGCACGATCGCCGTCGAGCCGGAGGTCATCCTGATGGACGAGCCCTGCTCCGCCCTCGACCCGATCGCCACCCTGCGCATCGAGGACCTCATGGAAGAGCTGCGGCGTGACTACACGATCATCATCGTGACCCACAACATGCAGCAGGCGGCCCGCGTGGCCGACCGCACCGCCTTCTTCACCGCCGAGGCGGCCGAGGGGAGCGGCGACCGCACCGGAGTGCTCGTCGAGTTCGGCACCACGGAGCAGATCTTCGGATCGCCCCGCGACCAGCGCACCGAGGACTACATCTCCGGCCGATTCGGCTGACCCCGCAGCCGGCGGCCCTACAGGGAGTACGGCCGATGCTTCTCGAGGGACACCACCACGGCTCCCCGCCGCGGGTGGTGTCCCATGTGCGCCACCAGCACCTCACCTGTCTTCAGCCACGGGTCACTGGCGGGGAGCTTGCGCACCACCTTGTTCTGGGACCGGGCCGTGAGCCGCTCGAGGACGCTGGGCAGCACCGGGCGGTGGGTGCAGAGGGCCACCGACCGGTAGCCGCCGTCGAGATGCTCGTCGACGATCTCGCGCACCGGCCCCGGGTTCCTGGCGTGGGCCGCCTCGGTGAGTTCCGGCCGGATGTCGGGCTTGACACGCGTCGCCTCGGCGAAGGGCCGCACCGTCGCCAGGCAGCGCTCCCACGGGCTGGTGACCACGCGTGACACGCCGAACGCCGAGAGGATCGGGACCAGGAGCCGGGCCTGCTGCCGCCCCACCTCGGTGAGCGGGCGGGTCTCCTCACCCCCCTTCCACGCGGAACGTTTCCGGGCCCGGGCGTGCCGCACGACGGCGACGGTCCAGGTGTCGAGGCGGTCGTCGTCCCACTGGTCCATCAGCTGCATCAGGGGGTAGCGGTCGTGGGGATAGGTGAGCGTCCTCAGCGCCTCGTCGGCGTCGAGCCACACCACCTGGTCCACCTCGCTCCGCGGCGCCCGCCGGGCGGACGCGCGCGCCAGCGCCCACGGTCCCCGCGGCTCCACGCGCGCCGACCAGTAGTGGGACTCCTTCATCTTCCCGGCCCCGTTGATCGGGTACCGCACCGAGACCAGCGGCTGGCCGAGCACCACCCTGAGGCCGGTCTCCTCCTCGACCTCCCGGACCGCGGCGGCGGCGAGATGCTCGCCGAGGGCGGGCTTCCCCTTGGGCCAGGACCAGTCGTCGTAGCTCGACCGGTGCACCAGCAGGACCTGCAACCGGTCCCCGCGCAGCCGCCAGGCGAGCGTCCCGGCGGCGAGGACGTCGACTCTCATCGTGCGGCCACCCGGCGGCGCGCCTGCGCCATGAACACCTCCTGAATGTCGGTCAGGCGGTCGCCCTTCGCGTCCAGGTGGCGACGTTCCCAGGTGCCGTCGGGCCGCAGATGCCAGGACGAGGTGGTGTCCGCCATCGACAACCGGAGGATCCCGATGAGTTCCTCGATGTGACGGGGGTCCTCGATCCGGATGAGTGCCTCCACCCGACGGTCGAGGTTGCGGTGCATGAGATCGGCGGAACCGATCCAGACCTCCGGATCGCCATCGTTGGCGAAGGCGTAGATGCGGGAGTGCTCGAGGAACCGTCCCAGAATGGAGCGCACCCTGATGTTCTCGCTCAGGCCGGGGATGCCCGCCCGCACGGCGCAGATGCCCCGAACCACCATGTCCACCGGCACCCCGGCGCGGCTCGCGCGATACAGCGCGTCGATGATCGCCTCATCGACGACGGCGTTGACCTTGATCCGGATCCACGCCTCCCGCCCGGCCCTGCGGTTCCCGATCTCCCGTTCGATCCGCTCGAGGAGGCCCGTGCGGATGCCGCGGGGCGCGACGAGGAGGCGGTGGAACCGGGTGCGCGGGGCGTACCCGCTGAGCTGGTTGAACAGGCGCGTCAGGTCCTCCCCCACGCCCGGATTGCAGGTGAGCAGTCCGAGGTCCTCGTACCCGCGGGCGGTCCTGGGGTTGTAGTTGCCGGTCCCGATGTGGCAGTAGCGCTTGAGCCCGTCCGCCTCCTGCCGCACCACGAGCACCAGCTTGCAGTGGGTCTTCAGGCCCACGAGGCCGTAGACCACGTGCACGCCGGCCTGCTCCAGCTTGCGCGCCCAGGTGATGTTGGCCTCCTCGTCGAACCGTGCCTTGATCTCGACGATCGCGAGCACCTGCTTGCCGGCCTCCGCGGCATCGATGAGCGAGTCGATGATGGGCGAGTCGCCCGAGGTGCGGTAGAGCGTCTGCTTGATCGCGAGGACCTGCGGATCCGCGGCGGCCTGGGCGATGAACTGCTGCACCGAGGTGGAGAAGGAGTCGTACGGGTGGTGCAGCAGCACGTCCTCGTTGGAGATCGCCTGGAAGAAGTCCGTGGGGTTCGCCGACTCCACCCGCGCGAGCTGGCGCGCCGTCACCGGCACGAACTTGGGATACTTCAGGTCAGGGCGATCGAGCTCGTGGATCAGGTTCAGGCCCGTGAGATCCAGCGGTTCGGGCAGGCGGTAGACGTCCTGCTCCCCGACGCCCAGCTCCCGCATCAGCAGGTCGAGGACGTGTCCCGAGATGCCCTCCGCCACCTCCAGCCGCACCGCCGGTCCGAAGCGCCGCCGCATGAGTTCCTTCTCGAGCGCCTTGAGGAGGTTCTCGGCGTCGTCCTCCTCCACCTCGAGGTCCTCGTTCCGCGTCACCCGGAAGGTGTGGTGCTCCACCACCTCCATGCCGGGGAAGAGATGGTGGAGGTGCGCGCCGATGACCTCCTCCAGCGGCACGAAGGAGGTGGAGTGCGTCTCGTCGGAGGCGATCTCCTCCGGCCGGCGCGGCGTCCCGGACGCGTCGACGGCGATGAACCGCGGCAGCAGCGGCGGTACCTTCACCCGCGCGAAGAACTCCTTCCCGGTCGTCGGATTGCGCACCACGACCGCCAGGTTGAGGGACAGGCCGGAGATGTACGGGAACGGATGGGCGGGGTCGACGGCCAGCGGGGTGAGCACGGGGAAGATCTGGCGGCGGTAGAAGCCCTCGAGTCTGCGCTGCTCGGACTCCGAAAGGTCGTGGAAGCGGAGAAGCTGGACGCCCTCCTCGGCCAGTCTGGGTGCCACGTCATCGCGGAAGGTGCGGGCGTGACGCGCGGTCAGCTCGTGCGCCTTGAGCGAGATCCCCTCCAGCACCTGGCGGGGAGTGAGGCCCGACGCCGCCGTCACCGCCAGCCCCGTGGCGATGCGGCGCTTCAGGCCGGCGACCCGCACCATGAAGAACTCGTCGAGATTCGACGCGAAGATGGCGAGGAACCAGGCGCGCTCGAGGAGCGGCAGGCTGGTGTCCTCGGCCTGCTCGATGACGCGCTGGTTGAACGCGAGCCAGCTCAGCTCACGGTCGGCGAACCTGCCCTCGGGGAGAGCCGCGTCCCGGTCGTCACTCGCCTGTTCGGCGAGTTCGTCCTCGTCGACGCTCACTCCGCGCAACAGTTCCGCGATCTCCCCTCCGACGGTGCCGGCCTCCTCGTCCGCGTCCTCCTCGTCGACGTCGTCGCGTCGCAGCAGCAGCGACTCCTCGACGACGTCGTCCTCCAGGCGCCCCACCTGCGTGACCGGCTCCCCGACGACGTCGAAGCCGAAATCGTCGTCGTCGGTGGCACTGTCGTCCAGGTCGGGCTCGCCCGGGCTGGGAGCGCTGGGGCCGCTGGGGGGGCTCATGGGCGTGTCCTCGGTCGGGGGGCTGGGGGCGTCATCGGCCATGACTCACCTCTCGGCGTTCGCCGCACCGGGTTCACCGGTGAATCGAGTACTGCACGTCCACTGAATCACGTCGGAACCCGGCGCGCACGTAACTGCGTACTGCGGCGAGATTATCGCCTTCGACGTACAACGTCAGCACCCTTCCGTCACGGGCGGCCGTTCTCTCCTGGGCGAGACCGAGCAGGTGGGCTCCGATCCCGCGGCGCTGGTACGCGGGCGAGACACCGATCACATACACCTCGTCCGTGACCTCCCCCGGTTTCAGCCAGAGGTACGCGATCAGCTCGCCCTCCCCGGTTACAACCAGCAGGAACGCGTCGCGATCGAACCACGGCTCGGCCATGCGGCGGGCCAGGTCCCCGGTCGTCAGCCTCCCCTGCTCGGGGTGGGACCGGAAGATCCGGCTGTTGAGCGCCACCCAGGCGCGCGCGTCGCTGTCCCCGGCTCCTCCCTGGAAGGCTCGCACCACGACGCCGGCGGGCAGGGGTGGAGGGGCGGCGGCGGACGCTGCCGGCCGCCACGTCATCCGCCACAGCTCGCGGGTGGGAACCAGCCCGTGGGCGGCGGCCAGCGCCCGCGCGGCCGCGAGGTCGCCGTGCGCCCAGACGCCCGGCGCCCCGGGCAGCGCCCGCAGGAGCGCGGACCCGTGGCCGCGGCGCCGATGGAGAGCCACACCCTCATCGAGATCTACTTCGGGGACGCCCCCGAGCGCGACCGCCTGGAGCTCGGCCCCGAGGGGCTGCCCCTGTGGCTGCTGCGGATGGCTGGCCGGGGCGAGTCGGGCCCCGTCCCCCCGGCGGCGGTGGAGCTTTGCTCCGCGGGCACGGAGTGGGCGGAGGAGGAGCTTCGGGAGGCGGCGCTCATCGACGAGGCCGGGCAGGCGACGCCGCGCGGCCGGATCGCGGCGGCCTACGGGCTCTCGCCCGGGGCTGTGCGAGCTGCCGCCCGCGAGGGAGGCCGCCCTTCCGCCGCCGAGGCGCGGGGGCGAGGGTTCGCCCTACGCTCGGGAGCTTTGGCGGCGGCTTCACGATGAGGAGCCACCGGAGGACGCTGCCCTGGCCGAGGAGCGCTCGGCGCAGCGCGCGGTGATCCTCCTGGACTGGCTCTCCGACCTGCCGACACAGGAGGTGGAGCGGCGGCACTGGGTGCTCGCGGGCGCGATGGGCAGGCTCGCCCAGGAGGTGGGCCGGCTCGCGGCGGCGGGGGCGCGGCTGCTTCGGGCGGGCGCCCATCCCCGGGCGGATCGGGTCGAGCGCTTGGCGGACGCCTTCGTACCAGGCGCTTTGGCGCCGGGCGAGGTCCTGCTTCATGCGGTTCAGCCCGAAGACACACA
>JALHDK010000473.1 GCA_022838965.1 Actinomycetales bacterium
ACCGCACCCGGCGCTGGGGCTTTTCCGTCGCCCGCTACGGCCCCCAGAGCGCGACCGAGTGCACCGCCACCGGCTACGCCCCCTGGTGCCAGCCCGACGCCGGCAACGGCGTGCGCCCGGACGACACCTTCGTCACCGGCTGGCTCACCCATCTCGCCTCCCGCCCGGGCGGCCCCGTCCGGCTCATCGCCCTCGACAACGAGCCGATGCTCTGGAACTCCACCCACCGCGACGTCCACCCGGAGCCGGTCACCTACGACGAGCTCTGGGAGCGGACGCTGACCTACGCCACCGCGATCCGGGCGCACGATCCGCAGGCCATCCTCTTCGGCCCCGACCTCTGGGGCTGGTGCGCCTACTTCCACTCCGCGGCCGACGACTGCAGCCCCGGCGCCGACCAGGCGGCGCACGGCGGGATGGAGTTCCTCCCCTGGTACCTCTCGCAGGTGCGCGCTCACGAGCTCGCGCACGGGGTGCGGCTCGTCGATCTCGTCGCCGTCCACTACTACCCGCAGGCCGAATACGCGGCGCTCTCCGACGACGAGTCGCCGGCGGTCGCCGCGCGGCGGCTCCGCTCGCTCAAGGGGCTCTACGACCCGGCCTACGTGGACGAATCGTGGATCCACGAGCCGGTCTATCTCCTCCCGCGGCTGCGCGCCTGGATCGATGCCTACCTGCCCGGCGCCGGGATCGCGATCACCGAGTACAACTGGGGGGGCGACGACGGCCCGTCGAGCGCCCTCGCCCACGCCGAGGCGCTCGCGATCTTCGCCCGGGAAGGGGTGACGGCGGCGAACCGCTGGGTCGCGCCGACGGCGGGCAGCCGGGTGGAGGACGCCTTCCGCCTCTATCTCGACTACGACGGCCTCGGCAGCCGGATCGCCGGCGACGCGGTCCGCGCCCTCTCCGCCGACGTCGACGCGGTCGGCGCCTACGCGATCCGGCAGGGACGCACCCTCTTCCTGCTCCTCTTCCAGAAGGGGACCGAGGCGTGCGACGCCGCGGTGACCGTGGGCACCGGCCTCGACGGGCCGGGTGCGCTCTGGCGGTTTTCCCCCACCGCCCGGCTCGCGGCGGCCGGCGAGGTCCCGACCGGCCCGGACGGCTTCACCCTCGCGCTCCCCCCGCGCTCGGCCACGCTCGTGCGGCTCAC
>JALHDK010000474.1 GCA_022838965.1 Actinomycetales bacterium
GTTGCTGCGGCGGATGGACGCGCACTGGCGACTCGCCAGGCACTACGGGATCGCGAACATGCTGATCTTCCACAAGCTCACCGACCTCGACAACGTGGGTGACCAAGGCTCCGCCATGCGCTCCCTAGCCAACTCACTGCTCGCGAACGCCGAGACCCGGATCGTGTACCGCCAGGAATCCGACCAACTCGGCCCGACCGCGACCGCCCTCGGCCTGACCGGCACCGAGCAACAGCTCTTGCCGAACCTCGGCGTCGGCCAAGGGCTGTGGCGAATCAAAGCCAGGAGCTTCGTCACCCAGCATCAGCTGCACCCTGCCGAGCTCGCCTTGTTCGACACCAGCAGCCGCGCGGCAGGAGGCCACCGATGAACCTCACCAGCCCGCGCCGATCTGACCCGAACGACGACGAGACCACGGCGCCGGTCGAGCTGCCGCACGTCCTCGTCACCGTCGCCTCCGACGGGACACTGACCGCGACCGTCGACGGGACACCCTTCCCAGCACCCGGCGAGACCGCGTGGACGCGAACGACATTCGGGCCGCTCATGGATGCGATCACCAAGGACCGAACCGTCGCGGTCCGGGTGGAGGTGCGGGAGTGCGACGGGAGCGTCTTCACTGACATCATCCGCCCCCGCGCACCCCGACGCGCCGTGGCGTTGCTGGAGAAGCCGGTGCCGGAGACGCGGCGGAGTCGTCACGCACGCCGGGTGCCGCGTTTGATGGAGGTCACCGCCGACGGGTTCGTCCCCGGTGAGGATGTCGCCGCTGCTGTGATCGTCTCCCACACCGACGCCACCGGAACCGGTGAGGCACGCGCGCTCATCGACCTCGACACCATCCCCGATGCTGCGAGGCAGGAAGTGATTCTGCTCGGGCGTATCTCGGGCACGTTCACGGTTCGGCGGCTGACATGAACCAGCGACAAGCAGGGGGCATGGGCGACGAACTCACCAACGCCGCCCTGATCGGGCTGATCGGCATGTTCGGGATCGCGCTCGTCATGCGCGCAGCCGGCAGCGTCACCGCGTTCCTCACCGGCCTGCCGCAGCCGGACGCCGGCCCGGCCGGGGCCGTCGCCGAGAAGGGCAAAGAGCGGGACCTGCTCCGTGACCGGCCAATCCTCCACCGTTCCCGGACTCAGGGCGGCCA
>JALHDK010000118.1 GCA_022838965.1 Actinomycetales bacterium
GCCACCACGCCTCCCCTGACCATGCCGGCTCCCGTCACGGGCGAGAACTTCGCCACCCTCTTCTCCGGGCGGTACCAGTTCTGGGTGCCGATCGTGGTGACCGCCCAGGTGGCGCTCGTGATGGTCGTGGGACAGCTGGCCTCGTCCGTTCTCGCCGCGTACGCGTTCGCGACGCTGCGCTTCCCGGGACGCGAGGCGCTGTTCTGGATCTACCTCTCGACCCTGATGATCCCCGCCGTGGTGACCCTGATCCCGCTGTACGTGATGATCACGGGGGCCGGCCTCAAGAACACCTTCTGGGGACTGGTCCTGCCGGTGATGTTCGGCTCGCCCTACGCGATCTTCCTGTTGCGGGAGAACTTCCGGTCGGTGCCCGCGGAACTCCTCGACGCCGCCCGCCTGGACGGTGCCGGCACCCTCGCGCGCCTGTGGCACGTGATCCTGCCGCAGAACAGACCCATCCTCGCCACCCTCACGCTCATCACCGTGGTGACCCACTGGAACAACTTCATGTGGCCGTCGATCATCGCGCCCGCACCCGAGTGGCGGGTCATCACGGTGGCCACGGCGGCACTGCAGTCGCAGTACTCCGGGAACTGGACGCTCGTCATGGCCGCCACCACGGTGGCGCTGGCTCCCCTGATCCTCCTCTTCCTCGTGTTCCAGGACCAGATCACACGGTCGATCGGCGTGACCGGCATCCGCTGAGCCGTGCCCCCGCCCCGTCCGCAGGGTCTTCCCACCGTTCGGGGGAGGAGCCCGAAGCGATGCCAAACCGTAATGCACGATTGCCGGGCGCAGGTGGACGGCCCCCCGACCGGCGGGAAAGATCGGATGAGGGAAGGGGCGTGCGCGCCCCGGCAGAAGGAGTGTGACATGAGGTTTCCCAAGCGCGGCGCCGGGATCGCCTGCCTGGCAACCGTCGCCGTCGTGCTCGCGGCCTGCTCGCCGGGGGCGCAGAAGCAGGACGGCGATGACGCCAACAGCACGGCGGACACCGGCTCCAGCATCGTGACCTTCCGGCTCTGGGACGAGGTCGCCGCGCCCGCGTACGAGGAGTCGTTCGACGCCTTCATGGCCCAGCACCCCGACATCAAGGTGCGGGTGGAGGTCGTGCCCTGGTCCTCGTACTGGGAGCGTCTGCCGCTCGACCTGCAGTCGGGCGACATGGCCGACGTCTTCTGGATCAACACCTCGAACTTCGGACGCTACGCCGACAACGGCAACCTGCTGAACATTTCCGAGGTGATCGGCAGTGACCACGACGAGTGGACGGAATCGGTCGAGGTGCTCTACGAGCGCAACGGCTCCCTGTGGGGCGTGCCCCAGCTGTGGGACTCCATCGCCCTGTACTACAACAAGGAGCTGACCGACGCCGCCGGCGTCGACCCCACCAACCTCACCTGGGCTCCCGGCGGGGGCGAGGGCGACACCCTCCTGCCCGCGGCCCGGGCGCTGACCACCGACTCCGCGGGCCTCCACCCGGGGGATGAGGGCTTCACCAGGGATGACCGCGTCACCTACGGGTTCAACGCCCAGGCCGACCTCCAGGCCATCTGGCTCGACTGGCTCGGCAGCGCCGGCGCACGGTTCCAGGACGAGGAGGACCGCTTCGTCTTCGCCTCCCCCGAGGGCGAAACCGCGTTCCAGTACCTCGTGGACATGGTCAACACCTGGCACGTGGCGCCCTCGGCGGCCGACACCAACACCAACGGGGACGTGACCCGCGACCTGTTCCTGCAGGGCCGGCTCGGCCTCTTCCAGTCCGGGCCCTACAACCTGAAGACCATCGCGGACAACGCCCCGTTCGCCTGGGGCCTCGCTCCCATGGTGGCCGGCCCCGAGGGCAGGGTCAGCGTGGTGCACGGTGTGGCCGCCGTCGGGAATGCGGACACCGCGAACCGGGACGCGACGATCGCGGTGCTGACATGGCTCGGATCCCTCGAGGGGCAGTCCGCCCTGGCCAGCCGGGGGATCGCCTTCCCGGGAGTCGTGGCGGCGCAGCAGTCGTTCATCGACTACTGGACGCAACGCGGCGTGGACGTGCAGGTCTTCATCGACGCGGCCAACGGCAGGACGATCCCCGCCCCCACCGGACCGGATGTCAACGCGGGGGCGAACGAGATCACGCCCATCCTGCAGGAGATGTTCCTGGGGAACATCCCGGTCGGGGAGGCGCTGCGGCAGGCGCAGGACGCCGGCAACGCCGCCATGGAGTGAGGCCGCCGGTCCCGGCCGCCATGGAGCGAAGCCGGCGGTCCCGCCTGCCGCAGCGCCTCCCGGCTACGGGTTCTGCCGCACCCGCCGCGCCGCCTCCACCATGTTCGCCAGCGACGGCGTGACCTCGGCGTAGGTCCTCGTCTTCAGACCGCAGTCCGGGTTCACCCACAGGCGGCGGGGGTCGATCACGGCCACCGCCAGCCGCAGCTGCGCCTCGATCTCCTCCACCGAGGGCACACGCGGGGAGTGGATGTCATACACCCCGGGGCCGATCCCGCGCGAGAAGCCGTGGTCGCGGACCGGCTCCAGCACCTCCATGCGGGACCGCGACGCCTCGATGGAGGTCACGTCCGCATCCAGCCCGTCGATGGCGTCGATGATCTCGTTGAACTCCGAGTAGCACAGGTGGGTGTGGATCTGCGTCGAGGGCCGCACCCCGGAGGTGGCGAGCCGGAACGCCCGCACGGCCCAGGAGATGTAGGCGGGCTGGTCCTCCTCGCGCAGGGGCAGCAGCTCCCGCAGCGCCGGTTCGTCCACCTGCACCACCCGGATGCCCGCCGTCTCGAGGTCGGCCACCTCCTCGCGCAGGGCGAGCGCCACCTGGTCGGCGCTGACCGCCAGCGGCTGGTCGTCCCGTACGAAGGACCACGCCAGGATCGTCACCGGCCCGGTCAGCATGCCCTTCATGGGCCGGCTGGTCAGCGACTGCGCGTACCGTGACCACTCCACGGTGATCGGCCCCCGCCGCCGTACGGCGCCCCACAGGATCGACGGCCGCGTGCACCGCGAGCCGTAGGACTGCACCCAGCCGTGTTCGGTGGTGGCGAATCCGTCCAGGTTCTCGGCGAAGTACTGCACCATGTCGTTGCGCTCCGCCTCGCCGTGCACCAGCACGTCGAGTTCGAGCTGCTCCTGCAGCGCCACCACCGCGGCGATCTCGCGCCGCATCGCGGCGTCGTAGTCGGCGTCGGACATCGTCCCCGCCCGGTGCGCGGCCCGGGCCCGCCGGATCTCGGGCGTCTGGGGGAAGGAGCCGATCGTCGTCGTCGGCAGCGCCCCGAGCCCGAGGTCCTCCTGCGCCGCGACGCGCACGCCGTACGGCTCGCGGCTCCGGAACGCATCCGGCACCACCGGCACCTCACCCGCCCGCACGCCGGGGTGGGCGGCGCGGCGCGCCCGCACCGCCACGGAGGCGGCGATCTCGTCGGCGATCGCGTCCCGGCCCGCCGAGAGCCCGCGGGCGAGCGTCAGCACCTCTCCCACCTTCTGGTCGGCGAACGCGAGCCAGGACCGCAGCTCCGGGTCCATGGCGTGCTCGCGCTCGACGTCGTGCGGCACGTGCTGGAGCGAGGTCGAGGTGGCGACGGAGATCGGCGAGTCGTCCCCGAGCCGGGCCCGCAGCTCGCCGAGGATCCCGAAGGCCTGCTGCAGGTCGGCGCGCCAGATGTTCCGGCCCGAGATCACGCCGGCCACGACGGTCTTGCCGGTGAGAATGTCGACGTCGTCCGGCAGGCCCCCCTTGACGAGGTCCAGGCCGATGGCCTCGATGCCCGACGCCGCGAGGGGCGGCAGGGCATCGCCCAGGGGTCCGTAGGAACCCATGACGAAGATCGCCGGGCGGCTCGGCAGATCTCCGAGCGTGCGGTACGCGTACTCCGTCGCCGCCACGATCCGCGCCCGCGGCCAGGTGTCGGCCACGAGGGCGGGCTCGTCGAGCTGCACCCACGCGACGCCCGCCTCGCTGAGGGCAGCGAGCAGCTGGGCGTAGGCGGCGACGATGTCGTCGAGGCGGTCGAGCGGCGTGAAGTCCTCCGGCGCGCCGTCGGCGGCCTTCGAGAGCAGGGCGAGGGTCACGGGGCCGACGACGACGGGCCGGAGCCCCGGCGCCTCGGTGGCGAGGCGGACCACGCGGTCGTCGACGAGCCGGATGTCCGTGTCCGGGGCGACCTCGGGAACCAGGTAGTGGTAGTTGGAGTCGAACCACTTGGTCATCTCGAGGGGCGGGCGGTCGCCGACGCCGCGGGCCACGGTCCAGGCGGCGGCCGCGTCCAGGGATCCGTCCGGTGCCCGCAGGTCGTCGAACCGCGCCGGCACGATGCCGAGGGAGGAGGCGATGTCCCACACCTGGTCGTAGCCGGTGAAGTCCGCCGGGATGGCGTACGGCTCGGTGAGCCCGAGATCCGCGAGCCGGTCCCGCGTCTGGGCGCGGACGGCGGCCAGGGCCGCCATGGTCTCTCCCAGACCGGCGCGGCCGGCCCAGAAGCTCTCCACCGCCTTCTTCATCTCGCGGTCCCGCCCGATGCGGGGATAGCCGATGATCGTGGCGGCCGGGAACGTCGTCATGGCGAGGTCCTTCTGCTGGGTTGGGTCGGGTGGGTGGGGCGGCTCAGCGGGTGCGCTCGTCGGCGATCAGGGAGCGGCGGCGCAACTCCTCCCAGAGGGCCAGGGCGGGGGCCGACTGGTTGAAGGTGAAGACGTGCACCCCGGGCGCGCCGGCGACCAGGGCGCCCTGGGCGAGGTCCGCGGTGGCCTCGATCGCGCGCCGGAAGCGTTCCGCCGGCTCCGAGGCGTCGAGCAGTTCCCGCAACTCCTCCGGGAGGCCGACGCCGGTGAGGGTGGCGAGGCGGGCGAGCCGGGCCGGATCGGTGAGCGGGATGATGCCGGGAATGATGGGGATCGACACCCCGGCGGTGGGCGCCTCGCGCACCAGCGCGGCGTACTCGCGGACGTCGTAGAACACCTGGGTGATGGCGAAGTCGGCGCCCGCCTCCTGCTTGGCACGCATCGCGACCAGCTCCCGGTAGCGGTTCTCGCCGTGGGCGTGGGGGTAGACGGCGCACCCGACGGTCACCGGCTCGTCCCCCAGGGCCCCGCAGGCCCGGGCGTCCCGTTCCACCGCGCGAATGAGGCGGACGAGGTCCGTGGCGTAGTTGAGCCCATCCGGGTGAGGCTCCCACGCACGGCCGGGCTCGGGATCGCCCCGCAGTGCGAGGAAGTCCCGCACCCCGGCGGCGAGCAGGGTCCGGACCCGGTTAGCGAGCTGCACCCGGGAAGCGCCGACGACGGTGAGGTGGGCCACCGGGGGGACGGTGGTCTCCGCGAGCACGCGCCTGACCAGCTCGGAGGAGGCCGCCCGGCCGTCCGCCGTCGAGGGGTAGGTGATGGACAGACAGCGCGGGTTGGTGCGGACGAGCGCGGTCACCACCTCCCAGACCGCGGGCGCCGACTCGGGACGGCGCGGGGGGTAGAGCTCGTAGGAGATGCGCGGGCGGCTGCGGGGCATCGCGGTGACCGGGGCGTGCCCCCCCGGTTGCCGGACGCGGTTCACCTCCGGCGGGGCGCTGGCCGTGCCGCCACCCGCCGGGAGCTCCTGGGTGCTCGCGATCCTCATCGACTCTCCATCGGTCCCGGCTGAAGCACCCACTCCGGCAGGCCGCCGGGGGTTGCTGCGACGTCGACGAGCCGGGTCTCTCGGCCGCTCTGGATGGTGTTCCTCTCGATGATCCCGTCCGGCAAGCCGTGTCCCGCAGTCCAGTCCAGAGCGTGAGACGTGGTGCCCGCGGACTGGATCCCACGTCCGGACCGACGCGCGCCGTAGACTCACGCTCATGGAGGAGGTGCCGCAGCCCAGCCGCAACCACCTCGCGACCCGCGGCGCCGTGCACCTCGTGGATGTCGAGGAGCGCCATATCCGGCGTCCCGGTGACCTGGTGGCCGCGGTGCTCTCCGCCATCGCCATCGCGCTCGTGCTGCTGCTCGCCATCTTCGGCCAGTCGACGGTCGCCGGAGTGACCGAGGACGTCACCGAGGTGGTGAACGACGCCCTCGGCCAGCTCCTGCTCTTCCCCATCAACGCCCTCGAGGGACTGGTGATCCTCCTCATCCCCGTGAGCGTGGTGGTCAGCAGCATCGTGCGCCGGCAGTGGCGCCTCCTCGTCGAGGCCGTGGTAGCCGCACTGATCGCCGCGGTCATCGCGTGGCTCGCCGTGCTGGGACTCGGCCTGCTCGAGTCGGGCCATCCCCTCATCGTGGGGCTGGCCCGCAACCCCCGCGGTCTGACCGTGCCCGCCTTCTCGCCGTTCATCGCCGCGATCTCGGCGCTGCTCACCGTGGTCGGCCGGGGTCCCAACGCGAAACTGGCCCGCTGGTCGTGGTACTTCGTGCTGTTCCTCATCGGTCTGGCGATCCTCCAGGGCGATCAGACCGCCGCCGGCGCGGTCATCACCGTGTTCCTCGGCCGCATGATCGGTTTCGCCGCCCGCTATCTGGGCGGGGCGCGGTCCACGCGGGCCGCCGGTCTCGACCTCATCCGCGGCCTGCGCCGGGCAGGCCTCGATCCGGACCGCGTCGTCCGCCT
>JALHDK010000475.1 GCA_022838965.1 Actinomycetales bacterium
GAGGCGATCCAGCGGCCGTTCCCGCGGATCACCTACACCGAGGCGGTCGCCCGGCTCAACGAGCGGGGCAACCCGATCCGCTGGGGGGACGACTTCGGCGCCGACGAGGAGACGCTCCTCTCCGAGGGGCTCGACCGGCCGCTGCTCGTCTCCCGCTTCCCGGCCTCGTTCAAGGCGTTCTACATGGAGCCGGACCCGGAGGATCCGCGGGTGGTGCTCGGCCTCGACATGATCGCCCCGGAGGGGTACGGCGAGATCATCGGCGGCAGCCAGCGGATCCACGACCACGACCTGCTTGCCGAGCGGATCCGCGCCCACGACCTGCCGGTCGAGGCGTTCCAGTGGTACCTCGACGTGCGCAAGTACGGGAGCTGCCCGCACGCCGGCTTCGGGATGGGGCTCGAGCGGTTCGTGGCCTGGATCTGCCGCCTCGACCATCTGCGGGAGACGATTCCCTACCCGCGGATGCTCTACAAGATCTATCCCTGACGACGCGGCCGCGACCGCCCGCGGCCGTTTCTTTCCATCCGTGACGTGACCACCGTCGAGCGAGCCGCGCCGCGCTGGCTGATCGCCCTCGTCTTCGGCGTCCTGACGCTGATCTGGGGGACCACCTGGGCGGCGATCCGGGTGAGTCTCGTGGCGATCCCGCCGTTCACCGGGGTCGTGCTGCGCTTCGCGCTCTCCGGTTCGCTCCTCCTGCTCGCCGTGCCTTTCCTCGGTCTCCGCCTGGGCCGGGCCCGGCACGAGCGGCGCCTCTGGCTGGTCAACGGCCTCTGCACCTTCGGCGGCTCGTACGGGGTCGTCTACTGGGCCGAACAGTGGGTGCCCTCCGGCCTCGCTTCCGTCCTCTTCGCGACGATGCCGCTCTTCATCGCCCTCCTCGCGCACCTCTGGCTGCCCGAGGAGCGGCTCTCGGCGGGGCGGCTCGTGGGGATCCTGATCGGATTCGCGGGCGTGGTCCTCCTCTTCTCGGAGGATTTCGGCCGGCTCGCGAGCCCCGAGGCGCTCGGGCCGGCGGCCATCTTCCTCCTCTCGCCCCTCCTGTCGGCGATCGGCGCGGTGGCGACCCGCAAGTGGGGCCGGGAGGTCTCGCCCCTGTCGCTCGCCTCCGTCCCCTCGCTCGTCGGCGCCGCGGCGCTCGCCCCGCTC
>JALHDK010000119.1 GCA_022838965.1 Actinomycetales bacterium
CGTCGTCCGCCTCGCGGTGCGGCTCGACGGCGCCGGCACCGTGCGCGCGACCCTCGCGGGCGTGGGGGAGCTGACCGCCGACGACGACGGCGCGCTGGCCGTGGCCGTCGAGCGGCCGCGGCTGTGGAGCGCGGAGGACCCGCAGCTGTACGACCTCGACGTGGAGGTCCGTGACGCAGGCGGTGCGGTCACCGAGGTGATCCGCCAGCGGGTGGGCATCCGCCGCTTCGGCCTGGAGGACGGCCTGCTGCGGATCAACGGCCGCCGCGTGGTGTTCAACGGCGTGAACCGGCACGAGTTCGGGCTCGAGGGCCGGGTGATGACCCGGGAGCAGACGGAGGCCGACATTCGGCTGATGAAGCGGGCCAACATCAACGCCGTGCGCACCAGCCACTACCCGAACAACTCCTTCTTCTACGAGCTCTGCGACTCCTACGGCCTGTACGTCATCGACGAGATGAACCTCGAGTCCCATGGCATGTGGGACGCCGTGCGGTTGGGCCGGGTCCCGCTCGAACAGGCCGTCCCGGGGAACCTGCCCGAGTGGCGGGACGCGCTGCACGACCGCGCCACCAGCATGCTCGAGCGGGACAAGAACCACGCCTGCGTGGTGATGTGGTCCTGCGGCAACGAGTCGTTCGGCGGCACCAACCTGCGGGACCTCGCTGACCACCTCCGCACCCTCGACACCCGCCCGGTGCACTACGAGGGCGTCCACTGGGATCCGCGGTTCCCCGAGACCACCGACGTCGTGAGCCAGATGTACACGCCGGCCGCGGTGGTGGAGGAGTACCTGCGGACCAACCGGTCCAAGCCCTTCATCCTGTGCGAGTACGCCCACGCGATGGGCAACTCGTTCGGCGCCGTCGGGAAGTACGTGGAGCTGGCGTACCGGGAGCCGCTCTACCAGGGCGGGTTCATCTGGGACTTCTCGGACCAGGCGATCGCCCTCACCGACCGGCACGGGCGGAACTACTTCGGCTACGGCGGGGACTGCGGGGAGGCGCCGCACGACGGCGACTTCAGCGGCAACGGCCTCCTCTTCGCCGACCACACGCCCAAGCCCTTTCTGCAGGAGGTGCGGAAGCTCTACCAGGGGCTGGTCATCGGGGTCTCGGGTGAGGGCTTCGCGGTGGAGAACCGCACCCTGTTCACGGACACGTCGGCCTGGGACTGCGTCGTGACGCTGCGCCGGGAGGGGCGGGTACTCGCGGAAGGGACGGTGGCCACCGCCGTCGCCCCGGGTTCCAGGGGATCCTACCGGCTGCCGGTCGAGCTGCCCGAGGTGGCGGGCGAGTACACCGTGGACGTGTCGTTCCGGCTCCGGCGGGCAACGGCGTGGGCGGACGCCGGGCACGAGGTCGCGTGGGAGCAGGCGGTGGTCACGGTGGCGGGAACGACGGGCACGCCAGGGGCGGCGGGAGCCGCGCGGCGTCGTGGTCCCGAGGTGATCGACGGCCTGCACAACGTCGGGGTACGCGGCCGGCACTTCACGGCGCTGTTCTCGAAGCTGTACGGCGGGCTGGTGTCCTACCGCTACGGGCTGACGGGGGACGGCGGCCGCGAGCTCCTGCGCGGGATCCCGAAGCCGAACTTCTGGCATGCCCCCACCTCGAACGAGCGCGGGTGGAACATGCCGGCCCGGGACGGCCAGTGGCTGCTGGCCAGCCGGTACGCCACGGCCCGCGAGGGCGGCCCGGCCGTCGCATGGCAGGGCGACGCCGTCGAGGTGCGGTACACCTACGACCTGCCCAGCACCCCCGCGGGAGAGTGCGACGTCGCCTACCTCGTGGACGGCGACGGCCGGGTGGAGGTGACGCTGCACGTCCGGCCCGGTGACGGGCTGCCCGACATGCCGGAGTTCGGACTGCTCCTCACCACCGACGCGGACCTCGGCCGGCTCACCTGGTACGGCGAGGGCCCCGAGGAGTGCTACGTGGACCGGCGGGCGGGAGCGCGGCTCGGCGTGTACTCGGCCGACGTCGCGGACCAGCTCACCCCCTACCTCCGCCCGCAGGAGGCCGGTAACCGCACCGGCGTGCGGTGGGCGACCGTCACCGACGCGCACGGCGCCGGCCTGCGGTTCGAGGCGGTGGGCGAACCGATGGAGTTCTCGGCGCTGCCGTGGACCCCGTTCGAGATCGAGAACGCGCTGCACCCGGTGGACCTGCCGCCGGTCCAGCGCACGGTGCTGCGCCCGGCGCTGATGCGGCGCGGGGTGGGCGGCGACGACTCGTGGGGCTCGCTGACGCACCCCGAGTACCGGCTCCCGGTGGGGGAGATGACGTTCCGGTTCGCGTTCCAGGGGCTCCGGTAGCCAGCACCTCTGTCGACGTTGGTGGGAGCACTCACCCCTTCGGATGCGGCACGATCACGGCGCGCGCGGACAGTGTGCCATCGAGGAGCTTCTGGTAGGCCTCGAGCCCGTCCTCCAGGGTGTACTCCTCGACGAGGGGCACGATCTTGCCCTCACGGTAGAGCGTCACGACGTCGAAGAGGTCCTCGATGGTGCCCCAGTAGGTGTTCGCGAGGGTGGTCTCGTATGGCGCCTTGAAGAAGCTCCACTCGTAGGGGTGTCCGGCCACGCCGACGATGGTCACCACGCCCTGCCGGCGGGCCACGCTCATGGCCAGTTCGATCGTGGGAGTGATGCCGACGAAGTCGAACACCGCGTCCACGCCGTGGCCCTTCGTGGCCTCGTGGATCCGCTCGACCTGTCCCTGGCCGCCGGCGATCGGGACGGCGCCGAACTTCTCGACAGCCTTCATTGCGCTCTCCTTCATGTCCGTCACCAGGATCGTGGCCCCCGAGAGCGCCGCGAGGATCTGGACGGCCAGGTGCCCCAGGCCACCCACGCCGATGACCAGCGCGTACCTCCCACCGCCGGCCAGGGCGGGAAGCGCCGCCTTGATCGCGTGGTACGGGGTGAGCCCGGCGTCGGCGAGCGGAGCGGCGGCGATGGGGTCGGCGTCGCCGAGTGGCACAAGGTTGCGGGCCGGGACGACGACGTACTCTGCCATCCCGCCGTTCCTGCCCAGGCCCGTGGCGAGGAATGGCATGGAGGCGACGTTCTCGCAGTAGGTGTCCTGGCCTCGCGAGCAGGCGCGGCACCGGCCGCACCCGATCGGGCCGTAGACGACGTGGGCGGATCCGACCGGGAGGTCCCGCACCCCCGGGCCGACCTCCTCCACCCACCCGGAGACCTCGTGGCCAAGGACGAACGGCGGCGTGAGCTTGCCGGTAGGGTCGCCGGGGTACTCGTGGAAGAGCGCCACGTCCGAGTGGCAGGCGCCCGACCCCGCCACCTTGAGCAGCACCTCACCCGGGCCGGGACTGGGCTTCTCGATCTCCTGGAGCTCCGGGAACGTCTTGTAGCCGGTGAACATGATGGCCTTCATGCAGGCATCTCCTTCGATGCGTAGGGTGTACTCAACCATGTTAGGCCGGTCACACGGGGGAGTCCTGCCGGGGGCGGTGACGGAGGGGTTTCAGGGAGGAGTGCAGCATGGTCACGGGAGTCATGTTCCGGGGAGTGCGCGTGTTCCCGGGCCACGGGGACGCGCTGACGGAGCCTGTGGACGTGCGCGTCGACGGCGCCACGATCACCTCGATCGCCCCCTCAGGGCAGGCCGGGCCGGCAGGGGGCGGCGGGGACGACGTCGTCGTGATCGAGGGCGCGGGCCGCGTCCTCATGCCCGGCCTCATCGACGCCCACTGGCACGCGGCGTTCGCGGCGATCTCCGTGCCGCAGGCCCTCTCCGCGGACGTGGGCTACCTCCACCTGAAGGCCGGCGTCGAGGCGGGGCGGACGCTGCTGCGCGGGTTCACGACCGTCCGCGACGCCGGCGGGCCAGTGTTCGCGCTCAAACGCGCCATCGACGAGGGCCTCCTCCCCGGCCCCCGCATCCTCCCCTCGGGGGCGTTCATCTCGCAGACCTCGGGCCACGGCGACTTCCGCAGCCGGCACGAGATCCCGCGCGACCCCTGCGCCGGGCTCAGCCACATCGAGAGCATGGGGGCGTCCATCATCGCCGACGGCGCGGACCAGGTCCTGCGCGCCGCCCGCGAGCAGCTCATGCTCGGCGCCTCCCAGATCAAGCTCATGGCGGGCGGCGGGGTGTCCTCGCCCCACGACCCCATCGACGTCACCCAGTACACGGAGGCGGAGGTGCGGGCCGCCGTCGACGCCGCGGCGGACTGGGGCACGTACGTGATGGTGCACGCCTACACGCCGCGCGCCATCGCGCGTGCGGTGAAGGCCGGTGTGCGCTGCATCGAGCACGGTCAGCTCGCCGACGAGGCGACGGCGCAGCTCCTGGCCGAGCGGGACGTGTGGTGGAGCCTCCAGCCGTTCCTCGACGACGAGCACTCGGTCCCCATTCCCAGCCCGGCGGGGCGGGCGAAGCAGCTCGAGGTGGCGGCGGGCACCGACCGGGCCTACGAACTCGCGCGGCGGTACGGCGTGCGGGTGGCGTGGGGCACGGACACGCTGTTCGACCCCGCGCTCGCCACGCAGCAGGGCGCCCAGCTCGCGAAGATGACGCGCTGGTTCAGCCCCGCGGAGGTGCTGACCATGGCCACCTCCGGCAACGCGGAGCTGCTGGCCCTCAGTGGCCCGCGCCACCCGTACCCGGGGGTGCTCGGCCGCGTGGAGGTGGGGGCGCTCGCCGATCTGCTGCTTGTGGACGGCGACCCGCTCGCGGACATCTCCCTGCTCGCCGACCCCGAGCGGCGGATCCTCGTGATCATGAAGGACGGGGTGGTGTACAAGAACACCACCGGTCAGGTGGCTGGCCGGCCGGGGGCCGGTCAGTCCTCGTAGCGCAGCCCGAACCCCAGCGTGTAGGCGTTCCCCGCACCGTCGGTGTAGGCGTAGGTGAGGCCCTCCGGCATGTACTGCTGCTTGGCGTAGCCCGGCACGTCATTGGGGGAGACACACACCCCCGCCTCGTCCACCGCGATCACGGCCTCGGAGGCCGGCAGCGTGATCGGGAGCTTGCCCTTCGGGGCGAAGGCGCCGGTGATCACGTCGTACTGGGCGTCGTAGAAGGTGGAGAAGCCCGCCAGGAGGGCGTCGGCGAGGGGCTCGATGTCGTCCAGGATCCACGGCAGCGACACGTTCACCGAGACGATGACCTTCGCCCCGCGCGATCGCGCCGATGCGCACAGCTCACGGAAGCGCGCGATGCCCGTGACCGTCGTCTCGGGGTACCACTCGCCGTCCAGGGAGCGCAGTGGCTTGTCCTCACAGAGCGTCAGTTCGAGGAGGCCCGGGGTGGCGTTGAAGTAGTTGCCCGACTGCGGGTCGAGGAACAGCACCACGGCATCCGCGGCCTCGGGAACCTCGACGAGCTCGATCCCGGAGGCCGCCCGCGCCTGCTCCCGCGCCTGGGCGGTCTTCTTCGCCGACTGGCGCGGATCCTTGTGGAAGACCTCGACGTAGACGGTCGTGCCCGCCGCCAGCGGCAGCGAGCGCTCGGAGTTCTTCAGCAGGACGACGGACTTGCGGTGCGTCTCGGCGGCCAGCGCCCACCCGGGGGAGGCCGCGACGACGGCGTCGGCGGCCGCGGCGTCGACGTAGGTCTTCTCGTCGAAGAGGCCGAGGGTGAACATCTCGACCAGCAGCCGTTGGCACGCCTCGGCCACACGGGTGCGGCTGATCCAGCCGTTGGTGATCGCCGTGGTGAGGTCCTCGATGTTGTTGGTGTCGGCGATCAGGTCCGTGCCGGCCATGATGGCCTTGGCGAACCGCTCGGGCCGGCTCAGGTCCTCCACGCCCCAGCACATGTTGTCGGTGATGCCGGAGTCGGAGTTCACGTACCCGGTGAAGCCCAGTTGCCCGCGCAGCACGTCGCTGAGGAAGTAGTGGTTGAACGCGAAGCCGACCTCCTCGTACGGGACGTCGACGCCGTCGACCGCCTGGACCACCGACCGCCGGATCGAGGGGGCCGAGTAGTACGGCATGAAGGAGGAGGTCCTCACGGCCGCCTTGAACGGCGGCATGTGGTAGGTCTCGAGGCTGCCCGGGGTGGGGTAGCAGTTCCACTTGCCTTCCTTGTAGTGCGGGTCGAAGCCGTTCTCGCGCGGCCCACCGCCGGGGAAGTGCTTGATGGTGGTGGCGAGCGATTCGGGGCCGAGTTCGTCCCCCTGCAGGCCACGGACGAGGCGCCCGATGATGTCGCTGACCAGTTCGGGGGATTCGCCGAACGTGCCGTAGATGCGCTGCCACCGCGGGTCCGTCACGACGTCGGCCATGTACATGTAGCCCTTGCGGATGCCGGTGGCGAGCCACTCGGTGCGGACGGCCTGGGCGAACCCGTCGATCAGCGACGCGTCGCCGCCGTCGGCCTGGTCGCCGAGTACCGCCGCCGCTATCCCCATGGTGGCGGGGAAGGTGGAGAAGATGCCGACGGCGTCATTCATCCCGAACACCATCTCACCGTTCTCGTTGCGGGAATTGGACGCCGTGAGGCACGGAATGCCCAGTCTGGTTCCCTCGGCGACCTCGTTCATCGCGTTGTTCCACGCGGCCAGGCGGCTGGGCGAGTCATTCTCACGCAGGATGTA
>JALHDK010000476.1 GCA_022838965.1 Actinomycetales bacterium
GTCGGTCTCGGCGGTCTGGTTGATGACGTCGAAGGACTCGGCGGTGTCGTCGACATCCACGAACTGCCCCTCGTAGCCGTGCTCCTTGGCGATCTCCCGCACCACGTCGGCGCGGGTCTTGTTCTCCCACTGCCGGGTCTTGGCCTCGCGGTTCATCAGCACCGATAGCGCCTGGCCCTCGATGTCGAGCGTGGTGAAGCCCTTGAGCTTCTTCACGGTCACGCGGCGGGGCGGCGCCATGTTGCCGGGGTAGCCCCAGGACACCTCGAGCACCGCGCCGCCGGTCAGCTCCTCGCGCTCGAACAGGGAGAGGTCGTAGTTGTCGAGCTGGAGCGAGACCTTGTCGGTCTTGCGCTCGCAGTCCTCGTAGGTGAAACCGATGATGCGGCCGGCAAGGTCCACGGGCTCGCCCGACGAGGCCTTCTCGTCCTGGAGCAGCGTGATGCGCACGCCTGGCGCGCTGCGGTCGATGACGGGGTTGCTCGCCATGGGCTACGTGGCCTCCCTCCTGCGCGACTCGCCGAGGACCACGTCGGTCAGGACGCGGAGCGACGGGATGAACAGCCGCCGCCCGGGCACGAGCTCGAGCGTCGGGTCGACGATCGGGTCGGGCTGGAAGTCGGCGATGACCCACCAGAAGCCGCAGGCGCGCGGCAGCGGCGCGAAGTAGCGGCCGGCGAGGTCGAAGAGCGTGTCGCCCTGGACCGCGGTGTGGACGCGCGTGTCCTTGTGCTCGCGGAAGCGGTACGGCTCGCGCTCGCTGAGGAAGCGGCGGCCGAGCTCGTCAGACACGCCGAGCGCGAACAAGTGCCGAGAGCCGGTGCGAGGCGCCATGCCGAGGCAAAGCCTCGCGGCCCGTCCCCTCGGGGACTACAGCTCAGCCTCGCGCAGCTCCTCGCTGGTCACGCGGGTGTCGAGGATCTCCTCGAACGTCACGCTGGCCGCGTAGACGAGCACGGTGCCATCGACCGCGAGCTGCTTGTAGGTGAACTCGACGCTCGCGACGACGCACTCGACGGTGACGACCTCGGGCCAGATGAAGAGTACGCGCGGAGGCGCTGTGGCGGCCACGTCCTCGGTGCCTTCCGGCGGCACGGTGAGCGCTCGCAGGAACGCCCTGAACTCGAGGATGTTCACGTCGCCCGGCTGCT
>JALHDK010000477.1:0-799 GCA_022838965.1 Actinomycetales bacterium
GCTGTTCGAGCGCATCGCCGAACGGGTCAGGGAGGGCCGCTGGGTCATCGTGGGCGGCTGGTGGGAACAGCCAGACTGCAACATCCCGGCGGGGGAATCCCTGGCGCGGCACGCCATCCTCGGCAAGCGCTACTTCCTCGACCGCTTCGGCGTCGAGGTGACCGTGGGCTACAACGTCGACACCTTCGGACACGCTGCCGCCCTGCCGGCGATCCTGGCCGGCGCGGGCCAGGACTCCTACTGCTTCTTCCGGCCGGGTCCCCACGAGAAGGACCTCCCGAGTTCGGTCTTCCGCTGGCGGGCCCCCGACGGAAGTGAGGTCATCGCCTGCCGCTCCACTGGCCACTACAACACGGGGCCCGAAGAGATCGACGACCACATCCGACGCGCGGCCGCGAGCCCCACGCCCACGCAGGGGTGTCCGACCCCCGGATCGAGAGCTTCCTCGCCTGGCTCTCGAAGCTCCATCGCTACTCGACGCGGAACGCCCTGCTGATCTCCCTGCAGTGGGCCGACCGCCAGCGGCGCGATCCCGACCTCCCCGACCTGGTCATGGCCGGCCCCGAGCCCTTCTTCCGCGCGATGCGGGCCCAGTGGGACGAGCTCCCCGTCGTCGCTGAGGAGCTCCAGTACCACGCGCGAGGCTGCTATGCGGCAGTCTCCGAGGTGAAGCGCGGCAACCGCGAGGTCGAGCAGACCCTCCTTGCGAGCGAGCGCCTCATCGCCGCCGCGAGGCTCCAGGGGGTCGACATCGCCGTCGGCAGTGACCTCACGGACGCTTGGGAGCGTCTGCTCTTCA
>JALHDK010000477.1:851-2001 GCA_022838965.1 Actinomycetales bacterium
GACCATGCCGAGGCGAAGGTCCTCGCGGGCCGTCACTTCCGCTACGCCGCCCACCGCCTCGCCGGTCGCGTCGACACCTCAGGCGAGGGGCAGCCCATCGTCGTATTCAACCCATGTGTCGCGCCCCGGCGGGAGGTCATCGAGATGGACGTTGCCTTCCGCGGCTCCCAGGGCGAGGTTAGCCTCGTGGACGAGACTGGCGCCGAGGTACCCGCCACCCTGGGCGACCCCCGTGTCTACACCTCGGGGCGGACCCACGCCGTCGCGTTCCTGGCAGACGTCCCCTCGTTGGGCCACCGCGCTTACCGCCTGGTGAATCGGCCGCCGACCAACACTTTCCCCGCCGTCGAGGTAACCCCGACCACCCTCGAGAGCAAGCGCTTCCACATCACTGTTGATCCCGACACTGGCGCGGTCCGGAGCGTCTACGACAAGGCCCACCAAGTGGAGCTCTGCGCCGCTCCCGCCAACGCGCTGCTCGTCATTGATGACCCCTCCGACACCTGGAGCCACGACGTCCCCGCCTTCCGCCAGGAGGTGGGCGCCTTCCGAGCCGTGGAACCGCCCCAAGTAGTGCTCGCCGGCCCCACTCACGGCGCGTTGAAGGTGCGTCTCGCCTACCAGAATTCCACTATTGAGCAACTCATCATCCTCTATCAAGACATCTCACAGATCGCCTTTCGCACCCATATCGACTGGCGCCAGCGCCATCAGGTGCTCAAGGCCGCCTTCCCCCTCGCCCTCCGCGACGTCCAGGCCACCTTCGAGACGGCATACGGCCACACGGTGCGGCCCGCGACGGGCGACGAGCAGCCCCACCACCGCTGGATGGACCTCAGCGGCCGCGCCGGCGACCAACCATACGGCGCCGCCCTCCTGAACGATGGATGCTACAGTTGCGACGCCCTTGGGAGCGAGATGCGCCTCACGGTGCTCCGCAGCCCCATCTACGCCTTCCATGACCCGCAGACCACCCAACCCGGCGAGGCCTACGACTACACGGACCAGGGCCCCCACGATCTCACCTACGCCCTGGTCCCCCACGCCGGTGGCTGGCGGGGCTCCGACGTGATGGGCCTAGCCGAGGCCTTGAACGCCCCCTGCCACTGCATCGTCGAGCCGCCCCACCACAGTGGTGACCGGGGCGTTT